>NZ_JABUZF010000170.1:36368-67795 GCF_014897885.1 Halomonas sp. 3D7M
ATGCAAATCAGTTGAATCATCGTCGAAGTGTCGAACCAAAGCTAAAGCTCCCTCCCACAACATCCGAGCAGCCAAGTGCTTATGCATACGTTGCAAGAATGTAGATACTATCGAAACAATGGCTACCTATGATAAGTGCCCGCTTAATTTTATTCAGGCACTTATCACCAAGTAATAAAATATCGCTTTAACTGAAAATTTTTAAGAATTATATTCAGCGCTTTTTTATAGCTGTTCTTTATAAATTCGCCCGCCTTTCATAATCATGCGTAAGTTACGTTCTGGGTCTTTTAGAAACTCAAGATCGCGACTTGGGTCGCCATCTACGACTAAGAGATCAGCTAGTGCACCTGGTTCAATGCGCCCAAGTACACCAGGATAAGGATTACGCGGACCTGAAAGTGACAACAAATCACCGTTATGCCCTGTTGCCATTGCCAACACTGTTAACGGATCATAAAAGCGCGTTAATTTTGCCAAATGCCGCAGTTGATTCGGGGTGTTTTTAGGGCTAAAGAGAATGTCGGTACCCCAGGCAGTTTTCACATTAAACCGCTGTGCCATTTCATAAGCACGAGCGGTACCTTCAGACACTTGGCGCTGAGACTCTCGGCGCGCAGCATCAGGGTAAACATTAGCATCTTCATCTTGCAGGAAAGGCTGAAGGCTCCACCACGTGCCTTCTCCAGCCATCATTCTTACCGATTCTTCATCGGCCAATTGGCCATGCTCAATCGACTTAACGCCGGCTCGCAGAGCGCGCTGGATACCACGTGACGTATACACATGCACCATCACATAGGTGCCCCAATCATCGGCAGCCTCAACCGCTGCGCGTAGCTCTCGTTCCGTAAACTGGGTACTGTCTAATGGATCGTAAACCGACGCGACCCCACCGCCAGCCATCAATTTGATCTGCGAGGCACCTAGCATTAGCTGCTCACGTGTGCGCTTGAGCACTTCAGCCTCACCATCCGCAATCATTGCAACACCCTGACGCTCGACTTCACTTAGCGGTGTTGTGCTGCCACGAGGTACGTCATGGCGCATTCTAAAATCACCGTGGCCCGATGTTTGAGAAATCATCGCCCCTGCGGGAAATATCCTAGGGCCATTCACAATACCTTCATCAATAGCACGCTTTAACGCAAACGACGGCCCCCCTACATCCCTAACTGAAGTCACACCACGCATTAAGGTTCGTTCTGCTTCTCTGGCTGCCACCAAATGCACATAGCCAATATCAGCAGTCATGGCTTCCATCTGGGAGATGGCCGCTAGGGTGGTGTGCCAATGGGCATCAATCAAACCGGGCATCAATACACGACCGCCGCAATCAATGACATCAATACCTTCTACCTCTCCACTACCGTCTAGAATAGCGTCGATACGGCCATCTTCTACCCTGATTGATACACCATCACGCAGCGGGCCACCGTTGCCATCAAACAGCTTAAAATTGGTTAACAGCAGAGGTCCATCATGGGCCTTTGGCTGCTGCCCAACGGCAAACGGCACATGTAAACCTGCGAAAAGTGCCATCACCGCCGCTGTTCCCCCAATCATTTGGCGACGGGTAATCTCTGCCATCACCCGTTCATGAAAGCGTTGCAATATCGGCGACCCACAACAGCATGCCCCGTGGCTATGATGAACGTGGGCATCTGTTAACACTGGCGAAAATAAAGAACGGGCAGTTGGGGGCATGGCTAGAGCCTCGCTTAGCGGTAAGAAGTACAAGCAACTTTTCAAGACTTAAACCCAGAAGACTAAGTCAGCATTTCATCGCTTAATGCTATTTAATATATCTCAAATTTCCCAACAGGCAATTTCATAACAGTCGCTTTATCGAAAACTTGCGATGAATGCTAGCGAGCTAACATAGCTCACTAAAGCTTTAAGTGACGGTCAACGAAAACCAACGAATTTCCGATAAACTTTTTTCATTTATTGCACTTAACACCTACATTGTGGTTTAACATTTTTAATAAACAACAAATGAGGTGATGAGTTGTGAAAAGCTCGGGCATTTTTTTATGGGCATCACTACTTGTGATAGCCACAGCATCACCCAGCCAATCTGCTCAAGCACAACCACTCGCACTAGAAGACGCTTGGCAACAACTGCGCAGCCAAGACGATGACGTTGCCGCAGGCCAAGCTGCCCAACAACGCGCCGCTGCACTGCTTTCCACCCGCAATAATTTACTGCTGCCGCAAATAGACCTGTTAGGCTCTTATACCCACCTCGATGACCCAATTGAAGTAGATGCACTTGCGCTTAATCCGCTTAGCAGCGTCGCTGACTCTTTGCCTGGCCAACTGTTAGTTGACCTTATTGGTGGTCCCAATGCATTTCGTACACCGGTCACTAACCGCAATGTTGCCAGAAGCTCGTTAGCGATGTTTTGGCCGCTCTATACGGGGGGCAAAATCAGCTCTGCGCGGGAACTATTAACACTGGAAGAGCGGGAAGCCTCCCTACTACTTGAAGAGGTCTACCGCGTCCGCTTCATGGATTTAGTAACCGCTTATTACGGACTAGTCATGGCAGAGCGTGCGCTGACGACTCAACAGCAAGCTGAAGACACCCTTGCTCAGCATTACCGCTCTGCTCGTGCACTTGAAGAGCAGTATCAAATTGCCCGGGTAGAACGCTTAGCCGCCGAAGCAGCCTATGACCGTTCACGCATCACTACCCGTGCTATTCGCGAACAGCGTGATAGCGCCCAGCAAGCATTAGCGTCGTTGGTGCACTATGCACCTTCTGAATCTAGCTTAGGAGGTCACTCACCGGGCCCAACGCCTACGTCTCCCCTGTTTACGCTTGCGTCGCTGCCGCCAATTGGGCATTTTCAACCAGGGCTAGCCGACCACCCTGCTCTCAGGCTATTAGCTAATACCCAGGCACAGGCTGAAAGCGTGGTTGAGGCAAGCCGTGGACTTTATCATCCCAATATTTTCATGTTTGGCAGCTACAACCTTTATGAAGACGACTCTTTAGCAAGCGATCTCACGCCCGACTGGCTAGTTGGCGTTGGCGTCAGCATGCCACTGGTAGACCGAAGCGGACGGAGTGGCAAAGTACAGGCAGCGGTGAGCACTGTTTCGGAATTACGCTATCGCCAGCAGGCCGCCTCCCGCAAGCTGGAATTGCTGCTCGACCAACACTACCGTGAAGCGAATCAAGCGCTTGAAGAGTATAACGACCTCGCAAGTACAGTGGCGTTGGCAGAAGAGAGCCTGCGCCTGCAAATACTGGCTTTCTCAGAAGGGGTTGGTCGAGCACTCGATGTGATTGATGCCCAAACCTTTCTATCCACGACCCACACGCGCCGTGATGCTGCCGCCTTCCGGTTCGTCATGTCACTTACCCAGTTACTCAGTATTACAGGTCAACAAGAATCACTGTTTGCTTACCTTAGCGAGGGGGATCCAATTCCGTGACCACGCGCAGATTTCTCATCCTGGTCGTATTGGCAGGGATCGCCATCGCAGTATCCGTTGTTTTTTGGCACACCTATAGCACACCCCCTCTTCGCTTACAGGGTCAGATAGAAGCTCAACAATATATGGTGTCTTCAAAAGTACCTGGTCGGCTTGCAGAGATTGACGTACGACGTGGAGATAGCGTCAATGTCGGTGATCGGGTATTCCGTATTGAGAGCCCTGAGCTTGAGGCAAAACTCACCCAGGTCGATGCACTCGATACGATCAGCCGTTCGCTGGCACAAGCAGTGGAAGGCGGTACTCGGGAAGAAAAAATTGCTGTCGCACGCAGTGAGTTTCAGAAATCCCAAGCGGCAGAAACCTTGGCACGAACAACCTACGAACGTACTCGCGTACTAGCAGAGCAAGGCGTTGTGGCACGCCAACGACTAGACGAGGCCTTTACACTGCTACGGGTAGCGGAACAGACGCGTGTAACTGCAGCGGAAGTGCTTAGATTAGCAGAGGCTGGCCCTCGCGAAGAAGCACGCACCGCTAGCCGCGCTGGCGAAGAGATGACCTCCAGCCTGCGCGACGAGATCAACGAACTGCTTGAAGACTCAATGGCGTTTGCCCACCATCAAGGCATCATCAGCAATGTCTTACTAAATACAGGTGAACTGGTACCCCAGGGTTTCCCAGTGGTCATGATTACTGATTTAGATGAGGCATGGGCACTATTTAATGTGCGTGAAGACCTGCTACAGCATTTTTCGCAAGGAACCGAGTTCGATCTGGATATTCCCTCTCTTGGCCAACAGGCACGCTTCCGAGTCAGCCACATCGCAGCGTTGGGCGACTTTGCTACTTGGCGTGCCACGGTGCCAGGGCGCGGCTTTGATATGCGCACGTTTGAAGTGGAAATGCACCCGGTCGAGCCAGTACCTGGCCTAAGGGCAGGCATGAGTGTATTGCTTGATTTACCTTCTGAGGATGCGCGGTCAGGTAGCCAACATGGAACCGACTAGGCTGAATGGCTGGCAGGCGCTGCGCAGCCAGCCTTGGCTGCTAGCCCTGGCAGGATGGCTCCCCCCATTAATGACGCTGTTATTTATTGCCGTATTTGAAATGGGCACCCCACAATCGCTGCCCGTGGGCGTAGTCGATTTAGACCATACCGCTGAATCCCGTTCGCTACAGCGTTATTTAGATGCCAGCCCAGCGTTAGATATGCTTAACCCCTATCCTTCGGCAAGTGAAGGGGCCGAAGCGCTACAGCGTGGTGACGTCTTAGCACTATTGATCATTCCACGTGACTTTGGCCGCGACTTACGTCTCTCGCTCAGCCCTGAAGTCGTCGCTTTCTACAATAGCCAATACCTGCTGGCCGGAAAATTCATATCCTCCGCGTTAACTCAGTCAGGTATGACCTTCGCCGCCGAAGCAGGTGTTGCATTGCGGCTTGGTCAAGGTTATGCGTTACCACAAGCCGTAGCCGCAGCGGCTCCCGTGCGGCCACAAATTACCTCCCTTTATAACTCTGGGATGAGCTATGCCCGCTTTTTAGTCACCACGATCACACCCGCACTTTGGCAAATTGTGATTGTTGTCGCCACGCTGCTTACACTTTGCTGGCGGCTCGAAAAAGCACCTTTACCAGCCACTTTCTCCGCTAGAAGTATCGCACTTTGGCAACTACTGACGCCTATTTCGTTGCTGCTTTGGCTTCAGGGAGTATTAATGCTGGGCCTGTATAGTTACTTTCTCGGCTGGTCACCAGAGGACAGCCTTGCTTGGTTAGTGGCCGGAATGGCACTGATGGTACTGGCCGTGCAAAGTATGGCTACGCTGATTCTCTCCGCGGTTGCCAACAAAGTACGCGCACTAAGCCTTTGCGCCGCCTATCTAGCGCCAGCCTTTGCCTTTATGGGAATTACCTTCCCAAGAGGCGATATGAATATGCTGGCACGGGTCTGGGGTAACTTAATGCCATCCACACACTATATTGAACTCCAGGTAGCAGTGGCTGACCACGGAGCACCGCTGGCTACTCTGCTACCGCCCTTATTGATATTGCTGCTGTTTCTGCTGCCACTCCCCTTAGCCATTCATGCCTTACCAAGACAATTAAACATCAACCCTGCCGAGCAGGTGTCCTAATGAGTGCCTGGCAACGGTGTTGGCAAGCGTGGCAGGTAGAGATTGCGAATATATTTGCTGATCGGGCCGTGCTGCTCGTTATTGTTGGCGGCTTACTGTTCTATGCCGTTCTTTACCCTCTTCCCTATCATAAGAGTGTGCCGGGAGAGCAAGCGGTGGCGGTGGTGAATCATGACCACACTCATCTAGCGCGGCAACTTATCCGCATGGCAGATGCGGCTCCTCAAATTCGAGTCGCCGCCCAGCCTTCCAGCATGGCGGAAGCAGAAGCCTTACTGGCCAATGATGATGTTCATGGACTCCTGATTATTCCGTCTGGCTTCGAGCGGGATGTTTATTTAGGTCGACCTACCAGCCTGTCTTTCGCTGGGGACGCCAGTTACTTTCTAATTTACGGCAATGTTGTCGAGGGCTTGCTGACGGCCGCGACGACACTCAGTGTACAAACCCAAATCGTTGGTAGCTTAATGAAAGGGGAAAACCCTGCTCAGATTCCCGGTCAGATCATGCCTATGCGAATCACTACTAAGCCCGCGTTCAACCCCACGTCTGGCTACATCAATTACATTGTGCCCGCTGTCTTCGTATTAATTCTGCACCAGACGCTGCTAATTGCCGCGGGTAGCGTAACCATCAAAGATCGTGCACGCAGGCGTCTGGGACAAACCGCGCCATCGCTTGCATTAGCACTGCCGCTTCGACTCTTCACCTTTATGCTTATCTACCTGTTATTTGCCATGCTCTATTTTGGCTTTTTCTTTCAGCTTTATGGTGTCCCCCATGTTGCTGCACCTAGCGAATTACTCGTCTTCAGCGTGCTATTTTTCATGAGCGCCACGCTGTTCGCCATTTGGCTTGGCTACTTGCTTCCGCGACCAGAACTTCCCACTGTCCTGGTGCTCCTCTCGTCACTACCGATCGTCTTCACCGCAGGGTTTGCTTGGCCTGCAGAAAGCTTGCCCAAGTGGCTTGACACCCTAAGCCTACTGATTCCTGTAAAACCTGGCATACAAGGTTTTTTGGCGATTAACCAAATGGGGGCTCCACTGCTCAGTATCGGGCGGGAAATTAGCGTACTGGTTGGATTATGCGTTCTGTATGGCGGATGGCTTTGGTGGCTCGCTTGGCAGCAACGCCAGCCAAGCCCACGACAAGCTCATTGCAGTGACATTGCTGAAAGGGACGAATAAAGGGCTACTAACAGAAGGAGTATTAATAGTAGAGACGCAAATGGCGGTGATGTCTCAATCGGTCAACCCGCACGAGACACACCGCCATTTTCTACCACTCTAAACGTTACCGTTAGTGTAAAGATAAACGTAACGGTTTTTCATCAGCCCATCATGCCATGGTGGCAAATTATTCTGCGGCAGGGAGTTCGCCCAGCACCTCAGGAATCGTCATTTTCACATAGCGACCAGGCGCGCTTTCAATAACACTTAGCCCACCTTCTCCAGGCTGACGCGCGGGCACCATTTTTTCCGGATCAGGATCTGCATAGCCGTTCTCCGTCACCCAGGCCTGCCAATGCGGCCACCAGGAGCCTTCATTAAAGGTCGAGCCTTCTTGCCATGCATCATGCGTTTCGGGCAGCGCATCGTTGGTCCAATAGCCGTATTTATTCTTATGAGGAGGGTTCACAATGCCCGCGATATGGCCAGAACCACCCAACACAAACGTCACCGGCCCTTTGGGCAACAGCGCGCCATAATACGTACTGTTCCACTTAGCGATGTGATCTTCTTTCGTCGATACGAAATAGCAGGGGGCCGATATTTTACGAAGGTCAATCTTCACCTCGTCCAACTCAATGCCACCCGGCTCGACCAAGCGATTTTCCAAGTACATATGGCGCAGATACCACGCATGCGTACCTGCTGTCAGGTTTGTGCCATCGGTATTCCAATACAGCAGGTCAAACGCTGCGGGTACTTCGCCCTTCAGGTAATTATTGATATAGAACGACCAGAAAAGATCATTCTCACGCAATAAATTAAAGGTATAGGCCATTGAACGGCCATCTAAATACCCCTTCATTTCTAGCGTGTTTTCGATTCCCTCAACCACGCGCTCGTTAAGGAATACGCCAATATCACCGGGATCGCGGAAATCTTGCAGCGTCGCCATGTAGGTAACGGACTTCACCTTGCGACCACGCCGCGTGCTTGTCAGATAAGCGACTGTAGAGGCGGTTAGTGTGCCGCCCACACAGTAGCTCAACAGGTTGACTGACTTCTCGCCACAGGCTTGCTCAATGGCCTCCATCGCGCTAATGGGGCCCATTTGCATGTAATCAGCCCAGGTGATGTCACGCTGCTCTGGGCCTGGGTTACGCCAGGAAATCAGAAATACCGTATGCCCTTGATTCACCATCCACTTGACCAGCGAATTGTCTTCTCGCAGGTCGAGAATGTAATACTTATTGATCCATGGGGGCACGATCAACAGTGGCGTTTTAAAGGTTTTTTCCGTAGTGGGGGTGTATTGAATCAGCTGAATCAGCTCATTTTCATACACCACGGCACCCGGGGTAACCGCAATGTTATCGCCAATACCAAAGGCACTTCGATCGGTCATGCGTACATTGATACCTTCGGCTGAGTTCGCCAGGTCTTCTCGCAGACGCGTCAAACCATCCACCAAGTTCTGCCCGCGAGTTTCCAACGTACAGCGCATCACTTCCGGATTAGTCGATACGAAGTTAGTCGGCGACATGGCGTTTACCAACTGCCGAGCATAAAACGCCAGATTGCGCTTTTGCGTCGGGTCTAGGCCATCCAGGTCTTCTATGAGTTCTTCTACCATCTGCGAAAACAGCAGATACTGCTGCATAATCGCCAAGTAGTAAGGCTCTTGCGTCCAGGCTTCATCTTTAAAGCGGCGATCGCCTTTAGCAGGTGTGATCAATGGCGTCACCTGCTCACCAGACATAGCGCGCACACCCTGTTGCCAAAGCAGCCACTGATCTTGCATAAGGCGCGATTGGGTTTGCCACAACAGGTTAGGGTTACTCATAAGCGATTGTGCGGCGGCTTCAAAGCTTTCGCGCATATCACTGTAGACGGAGTCAGCAGCTTCGCTGGGGGCTATCCGTGACAGTAAATCCTCAAGCAGTCCTTTGTACTGTTCACCGACATCGCTTAGCTGCACTTTCCATGCTTCAAGCTCTTCTTGAGAAACACCTTGAGACGGCATTTTCCACCCTGACAGCATACTCACTCTCCCCTCACCTGCTGGCATTTTCTGCCCAGGCACATCATCCAAAAGAACGCGGCGCCTTGAAGGCGCCGCGAACATAGTTGCGTTTAGCTTTTACGTGAAGACTGGCTAGTCGCTTTCGCAGGCTGTTCACTTTTCGTGGCAGAGGTGGCTTGCTCGCTCATTTTCTGCCCAGCTTCGCTGAACAGCTTTTCCATTTCGGATTTGAATTGCAAGCTCATCTCACCCATGACACGGGCATCTTCCTGCATTTGCTGAGAAAGCTCGTTCATCATTTCGGCTTGTTTGGTGCCAAAATCACGCAGGCTTTCTGCATCGTCAATTTCCGTCGCGCTACGAATGCGCTCGGTGCCCATCTGGCTGTAGCGTTTCATTGCTTCCAGCTGATACTGGGTCATTTTTTCCATGTTGTTGAGCATCAGCGAGTTCATCTTACGCATTGGCTCAAACATTTGGCGGGTTTGGGTACTAAAGGCGTCCATCATTTTATCTTGCATAGTGTCTGCTCCTGTCTCTCGTTCCTTGGCATGAGCCTGGAGTGGCTCATCACATGGCAAAATTGCTGCACTGCAAAAAGAGTAAACGCTGCAATGCTGCTTTGCAACATTCTTAGCAGCTCGCTCAACCACGCTACACATTTCACATGACAGTTCTACCCTTTAGTGCGAGAACGCGAAGAAGCCGTCGCTTTCGCTTTGGAGCTTCTCGCACTTGATGCGCTTCCACCTGACGCTGCTGGCTTAGCAGCCTCTTGAGACTCGCCTTGATCTGTGCCGTCATCCTGTTCGGCACCGCTGCCGGAGGAACCCGCTTTGCGTAACATGTCCAACATCATCTGTTGATACGTGCCAAAGTTAGCTAACCCTTGGGAGAGACCTTGTTGCATCATCGGCTGCTGCAGGAAAGGACGCATTAGATTCATAGGGTCATAGCCATCTTCCCCTGACTCCATTTGCCGCTGAATATTTTCCAGCAGGCTTTGCTGAAACGCCTCAACATCCGGCAGCCCTAGTGATTGGCGAAACTCATCCGGTGTCAGGTCAAATTCAACGTTGATCTTCATAGGCGACTCCTTAACCATCTTCCTAGAGTGTAGCAGCGTTACGCCAAGCGCACCGTGCTGTTATTGTTGTTCTAAACGTGGCGTGTCAACGCTAACATCTCCATTTTGTCCACGATGACGTAGCCAATGATCTAGCAGTGTGATTGCCATCATCGCCTCAGCGATAGGCGTCGCACGGATACCGACACAAGGGTCATGGCGGCCTTTCGTTATTACCTCAACTGGCTGACCATGTATATCAATTGATCGCCCAGGCGTGGTAATACTTGACGTTGGCTTCAACGCTAATCGAGCGACGATCGGTTGGCCACTGGAGATTCCGCCCAACACCCCGCCCGCGTGATTAGAAAGAAACCCTTCAGGCGTCATCTCGTCACGGTGCTCGCTGCCACGCTGGGCAATGCAACCAAATCCGGCCCCGATTTCTATCCCTTTTACCGCATTGATGCTCATCAAACCATGCGCCAGATCAGCATCTAAACGGTCGAAGACCGGCTCGCCTAATCCGACCGGCACACCGTCGGCAATCACGGTAATTTCAGCGCCTACGGAATCTTGATCCCGACGCAGCTGATCCATATAGGCTTCAAGTTCGGCCACTTTGTCCGGGTCAGGGCAGAAAAAGGCATTTTCGCCTACCGCGTCCCAGGTTTTGAATTCGATTTTAATGGGCCCCAACTGACTCATATAACCGCGAATCTGAATTCCTTGCGCGGCCAGTACCTGCTTGGCAATAGCGCCAGCAGCAACACGCATGGCTGTTTCTCGCGCGCTAGAACGACCGCCGCCCCGGTAATCGCGATGGCCATACTTATGATGGTAAGTGTAGTCAGCGTGGGCGGGGCGGAATTGATCTTTGATTTTAGAGTAGTCTTTGGAGCGCTGATCGGTGTTCTCGATCAATAAACCAATCGACGTCCCCGTGGTTTTGCCTTCAAACACGCCAGAAAGAATCCGCACCTGATCCGGCTCTTTACGCTGAGTGGTGTGTCGAGAGCTACCTGGGCGGCGGCGATCTAGATCAAGCTGCAAGTCTGCTTCACTGATCGGTATGCCAGGCGGGCAACCGTCAACAATAGCGCCTAAAGCAGGGCCGTGGCTCTCACCAAACGTGGTAACGGTAAATAGCTTGCCAAAGGTATTGCCAGACATGGGCGTTAGTTCCTCACGCAAAAGACGCCGCATGGGCGTCGAGTTCAGCGGCGCTCAAGGCAAAAACACCCTGGCCGCCACGCTCGAATTCAAGCCAGATAAAGGGCACTTCAGGGAAAGCAGCCTCCACATGGCGGTCGGAATTGCCAACTTCAACAATCAGCCAGCCCTCGTCGGTTAAGTGCTGGCGTGCTTCACGCAAAATGCGTCGCACGATATCCAGCCCGTCGTTACCAGCGCCTAACGCCAGAGCAGGCTCATGGCGGAACTCGGCAGGCATGGTGGCCAGATCACGCGCATCAACATAAGGAGGGTTAGACACGATTAGGTCAAAACGCTGCCCTTCCAGGCCATCAAACACATCGGATTCGACAGCCCGCACGCGATCACCAACGTCGTGACGCGTAATGTTTTGACGAGCAACTGCTAAGGCATCCTGACTAATATCCGCCAATGCCACCTCGCAGGTAGGCAACACCAATGCAGTGGCAATGCCGATACAGCCAGAACCGGTACATAGGTCCAATACTCGGGCAGGCGGCTCTTCCGGGAACCATGCAGCAAAGCCGTCTTCAATCAGCTCGGCAATGGGCGAGCGCGGAATTAACACGCGTTCGTCAACGCTGAACGGGAATCCTGCAAAAAAAGCTTCGCCCAGTAAGTAAGGCAGCGGGCGGCGAGTCGTTACCCGCTCTCGCGCTAACCGGATAATGCGTTCGCGCTCTATTGGCAGCAAGCGGGCATCCAGCACAGCTGGGTCGACGTTCCATGGCAGATGCAGTGCGCCTAAGCAAAGCGCAACGGCTTCGTCCCAGGGCGATTCCGTGCCATGCCCATAGTGCAGCCCCGCCAGATAAAACTCGCTGGACACCCAGCGTAAGTAATCGCGCAGTGTAAAAAGCTCGCTCACCAATGCCGATTCCGGCAACGAAAGCATTGAGTGGGAGGTCTCATCATTGAGATGCGTAGTCACAGCGGCTCCTGGCGTGTAAAAAGTTCATGGAAGGATTGTACCTTTGACGCCGTCTGGTTCACAGCGCGTGGTTCACGGTGAACGGTTCACAGCTATGGTTTACAGGAACGGTTCACAGCAACGACAAGCTCGCTATACTGTGCGCTTCTCAATTATGCTTATTTGTTAACACTTCATTTCTCTATTTGAGCCGACCATGACGCGACACCTGCCCAATGACGACGATATCAGTGTCTTTCGCCAAGCGCTGCAGGCAGCAGGCGTGCGCCGTATTGCCAGTAATCAAGCTGATCCCGGCAAGCCTAAGCGCAACGACGAAGCTGCCCAGCAAGCACGTCGACAAGCGGCGGTAGAGAGCAACACGCTGCAAACCAGCGGTCGCACGACCGACGGTCGAGTAGAGGCGGTACGCCCCTCAGAGTATCTGGAATTCAGCGTGCCCGACCTGCCCTGGCGCACCTTAAGCCAGTTAAAACGTGGCCAAACCGCGTGGCAAGCGGGGTTGGATTTACACGGTTATACCCTAGAAGAAGCGAGGATTGAGCTTGAAAGTTTTTTGCGCGACGCCGCTGCACAAGGCATGCGCTGTGTTCTAGTCGTGCATGGTAAGGCCTGGGGCACCACCTCTGACTTTCCGGTGCTTAAAAGCCATACCAATGCGTGGTTAAGAGAGTGGCCCGGCGTCTTGGCGTTCTGTTCCGCCACCGATATCGATGGCGGTACAGGCGCGGTGTATATTCTGCTGCGCAAGCGCGGGCAGTAGGCGGCTATGTCACTCGGTCGCATCCGAAGCAATGCTAGGCATGCGGCGCTCTAACGCTTCATCAGCAAGATGCCGACCCAGCCGAATTAATTCGTTGGCCCGGTGAAACTCGTAAGTGCTGCAAACAGTTTTGGGAATTTCGATCAATACATCCGGCGGATAGCCTGCGATTTTATACTTCGCCAGCGCCGCCTGGGTGATATCAAACGACTCTAGAATCATATCGAGCTTACCCCACTCACGCCGACCACGCAGGTCAACGGTTTCATCAACGTCGCTCTCTTCACCATTACTGCCCCCCAGCCCATCCCACAGGCGGCGCGTGGTGGCACGCACATCGTCCATCCAACCGCCAATATTAGCATCACGGTCGCGCTCTAACGCGGTGCGGCTGTCGCTTGTATCTTCGCGGGGTAACAACTCCTCTAAGGTGATCGGTTGTGGGCTGTGCGCCGTCACGTTAACCGCCACGACAAAATCCGCTTCGTGGGTGGCTAATATCGGCATTATCGGCAGTGGGTTCAGCAAGCCGCCATCAACGAGTACCTGGCCACCCACATGTACTGGGGTAATGACACCCGGCACGGCAATAGAGGCACGGATTGCCTGGAGTAAAGGGCCATTTTGAAACCACACTTCACGTTGACGAATCAGATCTGTCGCGACGGTCGTCACCGGGATAGGCAGGTCTTCAATCAATCTATCACCGACCAGCTCTTCAAGTTTGCTCATGACCTTATTCGCTCGCATGGCGCCCATTGGGCTCCAGGTCACATCGACCAGCTTGAGCACGTCTAAATAGTCCAGGTTACACACCCACTCCCGGTATTCAGGCAGCTTTCCAGCGGCATAAATACCAGCAATTAGCGCGCCCATAGAGCAACCCGCAATCGAAATTATCTCGAAGCCGCGTGCTTCCAATGCTTCAATAACACCGATATGGGCGTACCCCCTGGCCCCTCCGCTCCCTAATACCAGCGCAACCTTATTACCGCCATTCAAGCAGCTGCTTGCCACAGGTGTTTTAACAACATGCGCTACTTTTTTCTTCATCGTCATCTTCCTAACGCGAGCAATCAGGTACCCGCTACGCTTGCTGACTGATTGTGCTGGCCACGTGATGAACCGCCTGGGGCTCAAGATGCAGATGATGGCCACCCGCTAGTACATGGCGCGTTAACTGTGGTACTGCTTGGCGCGCTTTTTCTGCCCAGTCCCGCTCGCCTAAAATACCTCGTTCCCCTTCTATCAATAGCACCGGGGCTTGAATCTCCGCCAGTAGCGCCAACACTTGCTGGGGCGTAAAGCGCACCAAGGAAGGCTTTAACAAACGGCTATCCGTGCGCATTTGCACATGCCCATCGGCAGTGGCCTGGGTGTTGCGCTCGACAAGTGGCGTGGCGGTGATGCTGTCCAGCGGCGTGACACCTCCGGCTACCCGCGCTGCAACTGCACTCTCAACATCGGGATAACGAGGAGGACGGGAAAGCGGCCGCCGATAGGCCACTAGCCCTTTGCGTAGTTGGCTGGCAGTCTCTTCGGCAGGTGTGTTTAGCGCTCCTAAGCCATCTAACAGAATTAGCTTATCTACCCGCTCAGGCAGCGCTGCCGAGACTAGGCAAGCCACGGCTGCCCCCATCGAGTGAGCAAGTAGCGTCGCCTTTTCGATCTCTAATGACTCCATGGTATCCAGCACGTCCTGGGTATAGTCCCATAGTGCATAGTCGCTTCCTGCAGGCGCATGAGCCGAATGCCCGTGACCGCGGAAGTCGATCGCCACAATGCGAATATCCAGTGCTTTCACCAATAGCGGCGCCAGCCGACTGAAGCTCGCCGCGTTGTCTAGCCAACCATGCAGTGCCACCCAAGTAGGCGCAGTGCTACGCCCCCAGCTAAGCGCCGCCAGCCGACCATTCGCCAGGGAAAGCGGCTGCGCAGCGGTACCGACGTGGGTCGATTCATTCATAAGCAGGATCTCTTAAAAGCCGGATAACCAAGCAATGTCATATACGTCAGATGACGCTCTAAGGCGTAAACGTTACCATGCTAAGCGCAGCGCATCTGCCGCTTTTATGCGGATAACGCTTGCGTGCTGCAACTACTGCGAAATGCTCTTAACGATGATGACCAACAGGAAAATGACTATGAAACCACGTCGTGACACCCGTGCTCGCAACCTTGTGTTCTTGATTACTGTGATAAGTGCGTTGGTGGTTGGTCTGTGGCTTGCTCGCTAAGCCAATTGCACCCACTAAGCCAGTAGCTCCCAGCCCCCCAGCGTTGAGCGTCGCTTGCAATTTCTCTTCCACGAATAAATACTGTATATAAACACACTATTTATTCATGAGGATGCCGACGATGCCGTCCCAACCCGCCGTTTTAAAAACAGCCACGTTGGCAACAAGTACGTTTACAACGAGTACATTTCCAACAACGATGGTTGCGACAGCCCTGCCGTTAACCTCTCAGCCGTTGCCATTTCCAACGTTATACGGCCGCGCTGGGTTTAGCGGCTTCCCTTCACCTGCTCAAGATTACGAACCACGCACGTTAGATCTCAATGAGCGACTGATTAAACATCCCAACCACACGTTTTACCTCACCGCCGCGGGCGACAGCATGGAAGGCTGGGGGATATTCGAAGGTGATTTGCTGGTGGTAGATCGCAGCATACCGCCCCGCTTAGGGCATATCCTGGTCGCCATGTTTGAAGAGGAAGTACTGATAAAGCGTTATGCGCTCTATCAAGGCACGCCACACCTCTGCTCGGCACATCCCCACTATCCACCGCTGCCGTTAGCAGAGACAAACTGTCAGCTATGGGGGGTGGTGCGCGCTGTGGTGCATGAGTATTTGCCATGATTGGCCTTGTTGATGCCAATAATTTTTATGTTGCCTGCGAGCGTGTTTTTAACCCCACGCTTGAAGGCAAACCCGTGGGCGTGATGTCGAATAACGATGGCTGTGTGATCGCCCGTTCGGCCGAAATGAAAGCCTTGGAAATCCCCATGGGCACTCCCTCTTTCCAGCTGGAAGGTTTGCGCCGACGGGGAGAGATTCACTTACTGTCATCAAACTACGAGCTGTATGGCGACATGTCCGCACGACTCACCCAGCTACTGCGGGATGCCTGTCCAGACGTCGCGCCTTACTCTATTGATGAAATGTTTATCTACCTGGATGGCTTCAGCGACACTCAATGCCAAGTGCTCGGGGAAGTTGTCCGCCGCCGTGTTCGCCGCTATTTAGGGCTACCTGTATGCGTAGGGCTGGCACCTACCCATACGCTAGCCAAGCTCGCTAACCACGTTGCCAAACAGCAGCCTCACTACCAAGGCGTCTGCCTACTCACTGCCAACAGCCCGACCACTACGGCGCTGCTTAAACAGCTGCCGGTGAATGACGTATGGGGCGTCGGCAGACGCCTAGCAGAACGGCTTGCGGTGAGTGGTATTCGCACGGCGTGGCAGTTGCGGGAGTGCGACCCAAAGCAACTTCGCAAACGATTTTCAGTGGTGCTTGCGCGTACAGCGCTAGAGCTACGTGGCACCTCATGCTTGGCAATGAACGCATTAGAAGAGCCGCGTCAGCGTATTATGACGTCACGCTCTTTTGGCCACGCAACCGGCGTAAAAGCGGAATTGCACGCAGCGCTGCGCCGCCATGCTCAGCGCAGTGCCGAAAAACTGCGCCAGCAGAAAAGCCTTACTCGCGCCGTATTGCTATTTCTAAACACCAACCGCCATCGTAAAGACCAGCCTCAGCTTTCACCTAGCGCGATGATTCCCCTGGCATCGCCAAGTGACGATACCCGCATCATTTTAGAAGCCGTCCGCGAAGGGTTGGAACAGATGTATCGGCCGGGTTTTCAGTTTATGAAAGCCGGTGTCATGCTATTGGACTTAGTCGATGCACAGCAGTATCAGCTTTCGCTGTTGCAGCCTTCACATAAAGCGCACCCGCACTTGATGAACGCCGTTGACGCCATTAATCAGCGCATGGGGCAAGGCACGATTCGCTTTGGAATGACAGAGGCGGAAGCACCGTGGCAGTTGCGCTGTGCGCACCGCTCTAACCGTTACACCACCTGCTGGGACGAACTCATGGAGGCAGGCACTCACCCTGGCGCCATTGCAGCTGCCAGGGTGAAGCGTGAACAACAGCGGCTAGCGCGAGCGCAGCGCTTGGCGCAGCCGCGGGCTTAGGGTCTCCCCCACTGCGACCATGACCAGCAAAACCGCTAGCAGCCACGGCCAATGCACCGCGAACGAAACTTGGTAAAGCCCCAAGGCATCAGCAAAGATAACCAAAATACCCAACGGACTAACGTAGCGCACCATGGTCAGCCATAGCGCATAAGGCAACGGCGCAAGGCCCAGTTCGTCGCGGAAGGTTTCGCTTTTCAGCACAAAACCTGCCAGCACGACCGTACCCAATCCCCCTAGCGGCATCATCCAGCGCGAGGTCAGGTAATCAAGCCAGTCGAAAAAGGTTTTACCCGCCAGTGTCCAATCAGCGCCCAGGTTAAACGATAGCATCGCCAGCGTGCTGATCAGCCATAGCACGATGCCCGTCGCCCAAGAGGCAGATTTGCGGGTCATGCCTTTGTTATCGCATAACCACGACACCGTGGCTTCCACCATCGAAATAGACGAGGTCAGCGCCGCCATCGAGAGCATCAAGAAAAACAGAATGCCAAATAGCGTGCCCATTGGCATCGCCTGGAAGGCCAGCGGCAAGCTCATAAAGATAAGCCCCGGCCCTTCACCAGGATTCATACCGTTAGCAAAAATGACCGGGAAGATCGCCAACCCCGCCATTAGTGCAACGACGGTATCAGCAATGGCCACGCTTACCGTGGTACGCCCAATCGAAGCTCCTTTGGGCAAGTAGCTACCGTAGGTAAGAATCGCACCGGATGCCAACGACAACGTGAAAAAGGCGTGGCCCAACGCCGCCAGCATGCCTTCACTAGAGAGGCTGCCTGCGTTGAACGAGAACAAGAAGCTCACTGCCTCGCCAAACCCACCGGAAAACACCCCGAAGATGATCAGTAGAATGAGCATGAGCACCAGCCCAGGCATCATCCAACTGACATTTTTCTCGATACCTTCCTGAACGCCTTTGCCCACAATCACCATGGTCAGCACTGCCACCAGGGTGCTCCAACCGCCCAGAATGAACGGGTTGGCATTATTGGCTCCAAAGACCGCCGCCATGTCATCAACGCTACTGCCTGCGAGGCCACCGGTGAGCATTTTCCATAAATAGGAGAACGACCAACCTGCGACCACGACATAAAACGACAGAATCATAAAGCCGCAAAGCATCGCCATCCAACCAATCAGCGACCAGGCAGAAGAGCGGCCAGACTCATTGACAACGCGCCGTATCGCATCAATCGGGCTGCCGCGCCCACGCCGACCAAAGGCAATTTCGGTCATCATCACTGGAACGCCAACGGCTAAAATGCACGCCAGATACACCAGCACAAAGGCCCCACCACCATACTCCCCGGTGATATAGGGGAATTTCCAAATATTGCCCAGCCCCACCGCCGAACCGGTGGCTGCCAGCATAAAGCCCCAGCGGCCCAGCCACTGAGTGCGAGGTTGCCCAGAAGACGCCATGACCTTCCACCTTGTCAGAAAAAAGCGCCTATCCTAGAGGATTTTATAACCAAAGCCCAAAATTCTTGTCTCTCTAGGCGAACCAGCCATGCGCATCTGAAGCAAGAATCTGGCAGACTAGTGAGCGATGAACACCACCCAACGGAGAGTGCTTAACATGAGCGACAGCGCCAAACCCTGGACGCAACCCATGCCCGACGCGCAGTTCAACATCATGCGCGATATTCTTGCTGCCCCCAGCCCGGTAGGCCTGGAAGGCGCCATGACCTACGGCGTACTGAAGCCCTACTTTGAAAGCTTCGCGCCCAGCGGCTGGCATCTGCATCAGTTTAAAGGCAATGCTGGCGTGGTGCTGGACACCCATCCTGGCCGCGATGACATGTTCAAAGTGATGATCATCGGCCATGCAGACAAAATCCGCATGCAGGTTCGCTCGATTGGCGAAGACGGCAAGATCTGGATCAACACTGACTCCTTCTTGCCGACTGTGCTTATCGGCCATGAAGTGAAGCTATTCAGCGAAGATCCTGACGCTCCCGGCAGCTATCGCTGCATCCAAGGCGGTACAGTAGAAGCCTTGGGCGCTATTCACTTTTCTGATCCTGCACAGCGCGATGGCAGCAAAGGTATCAAAAAAGAGCAGATCTACCTGGACCTGCAAATCCATGGCGAAAATAAAAAGCAGCAAGTGCTGAATTTAGGCGTTCGCCCAGGTGACTCCATTATTTTCGACCGCCCCATTCGCCCTGGTTTTAGCCCGAACACCTTCTACGGCGCTTACCTGGATAATGGCTTGGGCTGCTTTGTTACCGCAGAAGTAGCGAAGTTAATCGCAGAAGCCGGCGGCACCGAAAACGTACGCGTGCTGTTTGCCATTGCCAGCTACGAAGAAATTGGCCGTTTCGGCAGCCGCGTATTGGCTGGCGAACTAAAGCCAGACGCACTGATTGGCGTAGACGTTAACCACGACTACATAGCTGCTCCTGGTATTGGCGACAAGCGCATGCAGCCGCTGGAAATGGGCAAAGGCTTCACGATGTCCGTAGGCTCGATTGCCAGCGAACAGCTCAACCGCATTATCGCCAGCGCCGCCAAAGAGCAGGATATTCCCCTGCAGCGGGACATCGTTGGCGTGGATACGGGTACTGACGGCATGGCAGGCGTGCTGGCCTCTATTGATAGCGCAGCTACCTCAATAGGCTTCCCGATTCGCAACATGCACACTATTTCCGAAACCGGCAACACCCAGGATGTACTCGCGGCAGTTCACGCGCTGACCCACACCTTAAAAGCACTGGATGCCCTACCCGACCTGCAGCGGGAATTCCTGGACAACCATCCACGGCTTGACCAGGCCAGCCCACTTAGCCATCAGGGTAGCGACAAGCCTGATACTGATGAAGACAAAAAAGCCTCAAAGCCCAAAAAAGCAAAGAAGTAGTGAAAAGAAAGTTAGTGAAGAGTTAGCGAAGAACGAGTGTAGCCAAGTACTAGCGTAAAAAAACCCCGGCCATTCCTGGCCGGGGTAGTAGTATTTCCTCCGTAATCCTTCTTCACGAACGTCCTGTTCGTGCATCCTTGGTTTAACAAGCCTTCCTGCTTGGTCGTCCCTAACACCTTTCCCTGTGTTTACCTACCTTGAACCTCATATATGTCAAAAACATTAACCTGGGATATCAAAACATAAGTTTTTTTAAATTTTTATACTACCCGTTTATAAACAGATAGCTGCTTATATAAATGGCGAACTAGCCGTTTGCTGTTTATACTTTTTAAGCATCGTCACGGATGCACCTCTACACGGAACGTTACCACGACTGAACCCATTAACTCCCTTACGTTAGGAGGTCAGCGTGAGACATATCATGATTAGCCCGACAATCTACGGTGTGGATATTATTTGCCGTCATTGCGGCAACGCGGAATCCTCGAAAACGTCGTACCTAAAACGATTTCGCCTTGAGGGCACCGGCAAAGACAGCGCTACACTACGCTGCATGAATTGCCAAACGGCGGTATCCACACCAATGAGCAAACTCAGCGCACTGTTTTATCATCACGCTTGTTAGTCAGCAGTGCCGTTTGCCCATAAAAAAACCCCGACCATCGCACTGGCCGGGGTTTTATCAGGTCCTCCTTGATTTTTCTTCACGAACCTCCTGTTCATGCGTCCTTGTGCACCACAAGCACTCCCTGCTTGCACTTCCTTGTAGCGCTATGTGTGCACAGTGCGCCCTATAGCCGTTGAGTTATCTAACCTAAGCTATGAAACAGAAAATAGTTCCAATTCATGGACCACGCAGGTCTCTAGAGCGCTTGCAGTAGTTTGAAACAAAAACATACAATCACGCAGGTTTGAACAATTTAAAGGACACCCCGTGACGACTCTCGTTTCTCGCGCGACCCAAAGCACTTCTAACTATAAGTACTTCACCCCCTGGTTAGCAGCGGCTTTCATTAGCATCGCATTCGCTGCCCCCGCATGGGGGGACAGCTGGGAAGGCAGTATAGGCGCAGGCGTAACCTACTCACCTGACTACCTGGGCAGCGACGACTATGAAACACAAGCGTGGCCTGTCCTTAACCTGACGTACGGCGACCAGCTCTCAATCAATGTGCGCGACGGTATTGAGTGGCACGCTATCCGTAGCGGAAACTGGACCGCCTCTCCGTTCATTGGCTACACCTTTGGGCGAGACAATAAGGGCGATATCAGCCGGTTTGAAAAAGTCGATGACGGAGCCACGTTAGGCTTGCGGATTAGCTATCAGCAAGGGTTCTGGCGCTATAGCGTTGCAGGCAGCACGCCGGTAAGCGGCGACGTTGAAGGCGCGAAATTTTCAGCCAATGCTGTTATGCGTATGCCGGTTAGCGAACGGACATTCTTCACGCTATCGCCCAGCGTTACCTATTCAAACGAGAAGTGGACCGAGTCGCTGTTTGGCGTATCAATGCAAGACAGCGTACGTAGCGGCGTGGCTGCTTATAACCCAGATAGCGGTTACTGGCGCATGGGGGTGAATGCCAGCCTTAGCTATTTCCTAACCCCTGAATGGACTGCTACCGGTTTCGTCGGCGCAACTCACCTGACTGGCAGCGCGGCCGACAGCCCAATAGTTGATGAGCTAGGTAGCGATTGGCAAGCCCTCACCGGAGTATCGCTAAGCTATCGTTTTTAAAATCGGTCGTTTTTAGAGTCGGGAGTTTTTGCGTTTCCCACGCGTAGCTGAATAGATAAAAAACGGCGGGCACACTGCCCGCCGTCATGCTTTCTAACGCTAAAAAACGTACTGCTTAACGGGCCTCCAGCCATGCCATTAGTGCTTCGGCGGTAGCCGCAGAAGAAGGCGGATTTTGGCCAGTAATTAGCTGGCCGTCTTCACGCACATACGGCGTAAAGTCATCTGCTTTGCTGTAGATGCCGCCGCACTGTTGCAACGCATCTTCCACCAAGTGCGGCACGATATCCGTCAGGCCAACCGCATCTTCTTCACCGTTAGTAAAGCCTGTGACTTGGCGCCCTTTTACCAGTGGTTCACCAAGACTATTTTTTGCATTAATCAACACGATAGGCGCATGGCATACCGACGCCACTGGTTTGCCCTGGGCAATAAAATTTTCGATCAGCTTGATGGAATCTTGATCGTTCACTAGGTCCCACAGCGGGCCATGACCACCGGGATAAAACACTGCATCGAAATCGCCCGCATACATATCGCTTAGGCGATGCGTTGCCGCTAGCGCCGCATTCGCTTCATCATCTTGCTTAAAGCGCCGCGTTTCACCGGTTTGGCTATCGTCTGCGTCACTTTTCGGGTCAAGTGGCGGCTGCCCACCGTTTGGCGAGGCCAGCGTTACGTCTGCACCTGCATCTTTAAAGACATAGTACGGCGCTGCTAGCTCTTCTAACCAAAAGCCAGTTTTTTCGCCGGTGTCTCCTAACTGATCATGTGATGTCAGCACCACCAAAATACGCTTGCTCATCTAATGACTCCTAAGTGTGAAGCGTGCGATAGCGTCTTGCGTTACTTACTCAACCTTGGGGCGTGTTTTCTGGGTTGCAAGGCGCATAACCTTTTCTACTCACTTGCGTTACAGCAGACTCTTCAGCGGCATCCAAAGCCCCATGGCGATCATGACAAGGTTTTCCGTCAACGAAATAAAGCCCAGCGGCACATTGCTATTACCGCCCGCACAGGCACATTTCAGTTCTCGCTTATCGATATACACCGCCTTAATCACCGACACAGCACCCACCGTACCAATGAACAGTGCCAGCGGTGCTGCCAGCCAGATCAATGCCCCCGCCAGCATCAAGATACCCGCAAAGGTTTCCGCATAGGGGTAAACATACCCATAGGGCACATAGCGCTTGGCCAGCAGATCGTAATTCAGAAACATGATGCTAAAGCTTTCCACGTCTTGAAGCTTCTGCAACCCAAGCAACACCATGGCGCTAGCCACTGCATATTCAGGTAATCGCGCAGTCAATAGCGCCCCATGGGCCAGCCAGCTAATCGCCAAACCAATCAACAGCGCCGTAGCAAAAATAGCGATCACTGGCCGATAGGATGTTTCCTGAGCACCCGGCACGTTTAAGCCCAAATACTCGCGCACCTCTTCATAGCCACCGATGCGCTTATCATCAACATAGGTTTGCGGCGTCGTATCGACCTGCTCTTTCGCTTTAAATGCATCGGTTTCGTCGCGGGATGTTAACGGGTGGTCATGCACCTCGTAGCCCTTACGCCGCAGCAATGAAACGGTTTTCAAACCAAAGGGGCACTGGTGCGCATCCGTTTTCATGCGATAAACATGTGCCGTTGCCATACTCCCTCCCTGTTGTGCAACAAAGTGCAGCCCATCATTCGCTGCCTAGGTATAAGGGTAGACACATTAGGCAAGCTTGCCGAACAGACTTTGGCGCTGACTCGTTACCTTCGATAAGATAGCTAAGTGAACTTCTTTTTTAGGTTAGCGAGCACGCCGTGAGCATTGAAGCACGAGAGTTTTACCGCCAAGGGCCAATGCACCGCCCGGAACGTGCCAGCAGCTTTGCGCTGATCCGTCGCCAGTTCGATTTTCGCTCAATTGAAATAGGCCGCTGGGTGACCACCGCAGAGCGCGACCGCGCCGCCGAACTTTTTCACGATGCGCTGTGCGATTTAATGCTGATACTGCACGGCAATGAAGCGCTGATTTAGCTGCGTGGCTCGTTAGCCCTACAGTACGGCAGCGGTGGTAGGCCCGGCGTTTCTGCCCATTACGCCCCCAGCCAGCGTAGCTTTTCGCTCGCCAAGAATGCAGGGCCTGGCAGCATTGCCCACGAATGGTTTCACGCCTTCGATCACTATATTGCCCAGAAGTGTTTTAACAACGTGCCGACTAGCACCTTCGCTTCGGCGGCATGGCTAGCAGATGCAGCCCCGATTAACCACCCGCTCAACCAGCGCCTACTCGCCTGCTTCCATGCTATTCTGCTTCACCCCGACGGCCAGCAGCCCAGCGCGCTTTTCAACCACTCCGTCGCCATGGACAAAGCTCACGGCCAGCTCTATTACAGCAAACCAGAAGAGCTATGCGCCCGAGCCTTTGAAGCTTTCGTGCAAGACGCCAGCATCAAAAACCACTTCCTGGTGAAAGGCACCAAAACCTCCCCTGAGGCAGAACACGGCCTATACCCACAAGGCGAACAGCGCGAACGCATCAACGCGCTATTCAGCGCCTATTTTGCCAGCTTGGGGAAAGCACTCAGTAAAGAGCGCCGTTCATAAAACGTGAGTTGTGCGAAACACGCCAATGGCGACTACGCTTCAATGACACTCATTTCTCAAAGGAAGAGAAAAATGCCCTCTACTACAACCATTGTGGTTATCGTTGTTGTGATCGTCGCCGTCGCAGGGATAGGTTTCAGCGGCATATTTCCCTTTTAAGGGGAACTGATACCAGCCTCACCCTGGCCACCTCATCGCCGAGTGCGGGGTGATTGAGAGGCTGCGGCTGGTGAGCGAGGACATCTTGCAGCCATCAATTCCGACGCGGCACCTCTCGGGGTTTAGATCAGTGGCGCGCTATAGGCCAGGGTGCCTGCCCGGCAAACGCCATACCGGGTTACCACAACAAACATAGGTCCCAGCGGAGTAGCGTGTACACCGCACTCGATATGAATCGGCTTACCTCGACTTTTATACTCGCCTGGGGTGACTGCTCAAGTGGTCATGTAACCTTGAACTGCCGCTTAACCCAAGCTCATGTGATACCTCGAGCAAGGAACGAGAATTCTCCAGCAACACTTTGCCCCGCTCCAATGTCAGGACCTGTCAAAAGCGCTTCGGAGTAGCACCCGCCCACCGACAAAACAATCTTTGAAAGTGATACGAACTCAAATTCACGTGGGCGGCTATCTCTTCAAGCCTGAGCTGATCAATTGCCCGATCAACCATATGATTCGGTCATAGCCTGACATGGCGCAGCCTCTCAGACACGATTTATGGATACACCGCCATCTACCAGCATCGCAGAACCCGTTGTGAAACTGGAGGCATCGGATGCTAAGTACAAGGCGGATTGAGCAATTTCATCTGGTGTCGCCATACGCTTGAGAGCATGCAGGTTATGCACAAACGCCAATGCTTCCGGCGTATTGGCAAATTCACGTCCCGCTGGTGTATCAGTACCACCGGGCAGAAGGGCATTGACCCGGATATTCTGAGGCCCATGCTCTGACGCCAGCACTTGAGTCAACCCAATAAGGCCCGCTTTACTGGCTGCGTAGGCAGCCATGCCAGGCATACCTGCGGTGTAACCAACGAAGGTAGAGGTGAAAATTAATGAACCTCCTTTTCGGGCAGCCATGGCGGGCAGTTGGTACTTTGCGCCCAAAAATGCGCTGGTTAAGTTGGTCGCAATAACCTGATTCCAGTCCGTATGCGACATCTCCGGGACAGGGCCCATAGCACCCAGGATAGCCGCATTGTTGAAAGCGATATCCAATCCGCCAAAGTGACTTACCGCCTTATCTACCAACGCTTTGGCAAAAGCTTCTTCGCTAACGTCGCCCGCAACTGCCAGCACCTGCCCGCCTTCCGCGTTGATTGCGTCTGCAAGGTCATCAAGCTCCTTTTGTCGCCTTGCGGCCACCACGACGGCAGCTCCTTCTTTCGCAAAAAGCTTCGCGGCTGCGTAACCAATTCCGGTGCTGGCACCGGTAACAATAGCTACTTTATTGGAAAGTATAGTCATCGTTATTCCTCTAGGATCTGCTTACTATAAAAGGGCATATGCCCGAACAGATGCCATATTAGGAGACCGAACGACTACTGCCGACCCGAATCTTGCTGTACTTCAAGGCGCTATAACAGTTTATTAGTGTGCATGCGCGTTAACATTATCGTCAGCCTTTGAAAATTGCGTATAAAAACAAACACACTACTCATAAACCATTGTTTTATTTATACTTATGCGAAACTTTGCCACCTTTCATGGGCAAAAACAGGACTAGCGTAGCGCAAACTGCATGTGGATAACTTAAATGGCAGGCACGAAAAAGCCCGCTGATTGCTCAGCGGGCTTTTTCTATATTCTGTGGCGGAGAGGGAGGGATTCGAACCCTCGAAGCCTTTCGACTTACACACTTTCCAGGCGTGCTCCTTCGACCACTCGGACACCTCTCCACTTTTTTGCTCGGTTGTTAAGGCGTTGCCTTTCCCAACAGAACGGCGCATATTCTATGGTCTAAGACCTAAAATAGCAAGCCTTTTAAAGATTTAAGCAACAGGCAGCACAGCGTAGCGCCCGCTGGCTTTCAGGCAGAGCGTGTCGCCACAGTAGAGCTGCTGAGTGAGCGCAATGCTGCCCCTGCCCCGCGCGTTAAGCTTTTCCGCTAGCTGCTCAGGGCCTTGGGAGTCGCTGGGAGTGCAAATGATGCGGTAGTCGCTAGTGACTGGCGCAAGAAAGCGCTGGCTGGCTTCGGCCACTACCACATCTTGCGCCCGCCCTTGGGCACGCAGCCATAGCGTTACCCAACACCAGCCCTGCAGCGTGGTTTGCGCCGTTAGCGCACCACCGAAGCCTGTGCCTTTGTCGTTGAGATTGGGGCTAAGCGCTAGCTGCCACATCAACGCCCCGCCCTCTTGGGCGGCGCTTTGGGTCATGCCTTGAATTCCCAGCGCGCCTACCATGGGAATTGCTTCCCCTAGCCACCGCTGAAAGGCGGCAAGGTCTTCCTGGGTTTCAGGGAGTGGCAAACGCGGGTAAGGCACTCCTGGTTGACGTGGCTGGCTCATGACCGTTAATCCCAACGCTCTACAAAGTCTTCCACATTGTGCTGAGGTAGCGGTTTATGGCGACCTGCTAGGCTACCCAGATAGATAAACGCGACCACTTCGTCATTTTCGTCTAGCGATAGACCTTTACGCACCACGGGGTCAAAGGCGTACTTACCGCTGCGCCACATGGCACCTAAGCCTAGCGCGTGGGCGGCCAGCAGAATGCCGTGGGCGGCGCATCCGGCGGAAATCACCTGCTCCATTTTCGGCACACCAGGAATATCCGGGGTGACCTTGGCAATCACGGCAATGATCATCGGTGCACGCAGCGGTTTTTTACGTGCGGAATTTAGCGTGTCATCGCTGGCACTAGGGTCTTCTTGAAATTCCGCTTCTGCAAACAACTCACCCAGGCGCTCGCGCCCTTCGCCGATAAATTCGATAAACCGCCAGGGGCGCAGCTCTTTATGGTCTGGGGCGCGCAGCGCAGCTTGGTAGATAGCGCTGAGCTGGTCGGCACTGGGCGCAGGCTCGGTGAGTTTCCCCATAGAGCTACGTTCGTGAAGCAGCGTGAGTGCGTCCATGATGACTCCCCTTTTATTGATCGTTGAGCGCTAGGTTAGCGCCGTTGTTACTGCCTTGCTAGGCGCAATGGGCTGGGCGGCGTTAACCCAGGGGTTGCTCGCCATGGGCTGATATCAAGCCCGCCGCGGCGCACATAGCGGGCCAACACCAGTAGCTCTTCAGGCTTAGCCAGCTGCATCAGGTCGGTAAAAATATGCTCGACACAGTGCTCGTGAAAGTCCTGATGCTGACGATAACCGATTAGATAGCGTAGCAGCCCTTCACGGTCGATTTTAGGGCCTTTATAGCGAATTAATACGCTACCCCAATCGGGTTGGCCAGTCACAGGGCAGTTAGATTTAAGTAGATGGGAATGCAGCGTCTCTTCAACGATCTCTTCGCTGACTGCCAAATGCGCTGCACTGGGAGTGTAATCGCTGATGTCGATATCCAGGTCATCCAGGCATTCGCCCGGCAAGCGCTGGGGGGCAAGCTCAGCGTCGTCTACCGCTAATAGCTCTACGCTAACGGCAGCACCCGCCGCGGCGGCTAGGTCGCGCATAAGCACACATTGCACCGCTTCTCGGCTTTCAAAGCGCGTTTGATTTAGGCTATTGAGATAGAGCTTCCAGGATTTAGACTCGATCAGGTTCGGTGAATTCGCAGGCAGGCGAAAACGGGCAACCGCCACGATGGGTTTACCACGGTTATTCAACCAGGAAACTTCAAACGCGTGCCACTCATCTTCCCCCACAAACGGCAGCTTATTGTCTTCAATGCCCAACGGGGCACGGTTAGCAGCACGGGGAATAGGATACAACAGCCCAGCGTCATAATGCTCTGGGTAGGCGGAATCGCGCCCTAAGGGCGCGTGTTCTAAGGTATCGGGGCGGTGTGCCATGACTGGTTGCTCTCTTGACTAGTTACTCTCTTGATTAGTAGCGCGCTTTCTACTGGGCGTTATCACACGTTTAACTGCGAATGCCTTTGCCGCGCTCTAGCATGGTAAGTGCCACCATAAACAGCACAACGATAAAGGCAAAGATAGCGGCCAGCGCCCAGACGACCGGAATGTCAGACACGCCTAAAAAGCCGTAGCGGAAGACGTTCACCATATACAATATTGGGTTGAGCATGGAGACGCCCTGCCAGAAATCGGGCAGCATCGAAATCGAGTAAAACACACCGCCTAAATACGTCAGCGGGGTCAAAATAAACGTCGGCACGATGGAGATATCATCGAATTTATTAGCCAACAGCGCGTTAATAAAACCGCCGATGGAAAACAGCGCCGAGGTCAGCACAACGACCAGCACCGTGAGCAGTGGATGCTCGACAGTTAAACGGGTAAAGAACAGCGACACCAACGTAACAATTAACCCCACCCCCAAGCCGCGGGCCATACCACCCAAAATAAAGCCGGATAAGATCACCCAGTTAGGCATGGGAGAGACCATCATCTCTTCAATAGAGCGCTGAAACTTATTGGAAAAAAAGCTAGAGGCCACGTTGGAGTAGCTGTTGGTGATCACCGACATCATAATCAGCCCTGGCACAATGAAGTCCATGTAGCTGAAGCCATCCATATCGCCAATGCGCGAACCAATCAAGTTACCGAAGATGATGAAGTACATCGCCATGGTGATTGATGGCGGCAGCAAGGTTTGCGGCCAAATCCGCGTAAAGCGTTTGATCTCTTTAAGCACTAAGGTCCACAGCGCAATGAGGGTCTGCGTTGCATTCATGCTCGCGCCTCCTGCTGCTTGCGTTGATCAATCGCTTGCTGGCTACTTTCCACCATGGAAACAAACATCTCCTCTAAGCGGTTGGCGCGGTTGCGCATGGAAACCACGTTTAGCCCCTGTTCGCTTAAGGCACTGAACACATCGTTAAGCTGCTGACCACGATGAATCACCAACGCTAGCTGGGAAGGCTCGATCTGCTGAATTTCAAACCCTTCAACGACGGGCGCTTGCTCAACTGGGGCGGACAAGTCGAGCAGGAAGGTTTCAGTGTTCAGCTCAGTCAACAGTTCACGCACACTGGTGTTACGCACGATTTCGCCTTGATTGATAATGGCGATATTGCGGCACAGGCTCTCGGCTTCTTCGAGGTAGTGTGTTGTGAGAATAATGGTAGTGCCCTCATCGCGATTAATACGCCGCATGTATTCCCACATACTGCGGCGCAGCTCGATGTCGACACCCGCTGTTGGCTCATCAAGAATCA
This sequence comes from Halomonas sp. 3D7M, assembly GCF_014897885.1. Classification (NCBI taxonomy): domain Bacteria; kingdom Pseudomonadati; phylum Pseudomonadota; class Gammaproteobacteria; order Oceanospirillales; family Halomonadaceae; genus Halomonas; species Halomonas sp. 3D7M. Next base: position 65,818 of record NZ_JABUZF010000170.1, read on the forward strand.
GTAGCTTTGGGCGATGCATCAGCGCACGGGCAATCATCAAACGACGCTTCATACCGCCCGAAAGCATACGCGCACTGCCGTTGCGTTTGTCCCATAACCCAAGGTCAGTGAGCAGTTGCTTAGCACGGGGCAACGCCTCATTACGGGTCATTCCGTAATACCCCGCCTGGGCCAAAATGATATCAATGACCTTTTCAAACTGATTAAAATTGAATTCCTGGGGCACCACGCCAAGCTGGTATTTGGCTTTCGCGAAGTCTTTGTCGATGTCGATGCCAAAAATCGACACCCTACCGGCGGATTTCTGCACCAGCGAGCAGACCACCCCCAGGGTGGTCGACTTACCCGCGCCGTTGGGTCCTAACAAAGCAAAAAAATCGCCCTGCTGGACATCTAAATCAATACCTTTTAACGCTTGAAAGCCGTTGCCATACACTTTTGTGAGGCCACGGATAGACAATGCCGGTTCGGCCATGAATATGTCCTGTCAGCAAATGGGGAGCACAAGAAAAACAAGTTAGACGAGAGGATATCGGGGCATCCGTATGTTTTTTCAAGTCGCTCGAAAGACGGCCACGCGAAAATATCGCCAATTGATGTGCGATACAGTGTTCAAAAAACACAGGGAAAACAAGCAATAAAGGAGGAGAAAGGGAGTGTTTGTTTGGAGCGGGAAAATAGATTCGACCGGGCTGGCGCTCCAGCTCTCGACCCTTGGCACCGATGTAAAACCGTTGTATGGAGCGGGAAAAGAGATTCGAACTCTCGACCCTCGCCTTGGCAAGGCGATGCTCTACCACTGAGCTATTCCCGCAATTCCGATACCTTGACGACCTCTTACTCTATACCACTAACTCTATAAGAGTAAGTGGCGTCCCATAGGGGGTTCGAACCCCTGTTACCGCCGTGAAAGGGCGGTGTCCTAGACCACTAGACGAATGGGACGTTTCATTGCCTCGTCGAGGTGGCGCGTATATTACTCAGCCCTTAATGTGCTGTCAAGCACTCTGAAATCGAAACGTTTTATCCTGCCACGAGTCGCGCCTTCAAAATGGGGTGCTTTGATCACCCCTAGCACTTTATGTAAGAGCACCCGCTTATTTCTCATACACTTACTACACCGTCACGGTAATGTCGCTAGCGTGTAAACGCCACACTGGCGGTTTTCTTACCTTTCACACATGCTGAACCTGGACAGGCTATCTACTGTCACTCTGCGTAGTGATACGCTAGCCTGCTTAGTAAGCCTCTGTTTAACGGTAACCAGAGGGAGAGGAGATCCCCATGGCGAAAATAGAAAAATCCCCTGATGAATGGCGCAAGCAACTCACCCCGGAACAGTACCATGTGGCACGTGAGAAAGGCACTGAACGCCCCTTCACCGGAGATTATCAGGTCAGTGATGCTCAAGGTATTTACCACTGTGTGTGCTGCCATGCGCCGCTGTTTGAAAACGAACATAAGTTTGATGCGGGTTGCGGCTGGCCAAGCTTTGATCGCCCACTGGGAACACGTTGCATTGAAGAGCATAGCGACACCTCCCACGGCATGCGGCGCACTGAAGTCGTTTGCTCCCACTGCGACGCCCATCTGGGTCACGTATTTCCCGATGGTCCGCCAGACACGACGGGGTTGCGCTACTGCATCAATTCGGTGTCACTAGAGTTTCATCCTGACGAGTAATCGTCACTAAATCCTCGTTCAACGTCAGAAAGGCGGGCGCCATCTGCTAGAATGGCAGCCCGCTTTTTTTGTGCCCGTTTTTCGTGCTTGTATTTGCTTTGCGCTAATTAGGAGAAACTCATGCTCGGCTGGTTCCCCGGACATATGAACAAGGCCCGCCGCCAGATTAAGGACGCGCTGCCCGAAATTGATGTCGTAATTGAAGTACTTGATGCGCGCCTGCCCTACTCCAGCGCCAACCCGATGCTGGCCGAGCTGACTCGCCATAAGCCGGTATTGAAGATTTTGTCGCGGG
>NZ_JABUZF010000170.1:67819-107387 GCF_014897885.1 Halomonas sp. 3D7M
TGCCGACCCTGAGCGTACTGCTGAGTGGGTAGCTTTTTTCGATGCTCAAGAAGATACCCGCGCCCTGGCAATTACCACTACCAATATTCGCGAGCTTAAAAAAATCCCTAAGCTATGCCACGAGCTGGCAGGCGCGGTACGCGCTGATAGAGATGTCCGCGTGATGGTAATGGGCATTCCCAACGTCGGAAAATCGACGCTGATCAACGGGCTTGCGGGTCGGAAAATTGCTAAAACTGGCAATGAGCCCGCGGTCACCAAGCGCCAGCAAAAGGTGCGTATCGACGGCCGCGTCGCGCTGATCGACACCCCTGGGGTGCTATGGCCAAAAATCGAAGACCAGGCTAGCGCCTATCGCTTGGCTGCTAGCGGTGCAATTCGTGATACTGCGATTGAGTATACCGATGTAGCCATCGTCACCAGTGCCGAGCTTGCCAAGCGCTATCCTGCAGAGTTGACCGCCCGCTATAAGTTAAAGGCGCTGCCTACTTATGAAGCGCCCGTAGCACAAGAGGTGGATGCCGATGGCCCGCAAAAGCCGGACTTCTTAGCCATTGCCGGTTTTGACGGCCACGCCATTTTGAAAGAAATTGCGAGTAAGCGCGGCGGCTTACGCCCCGGTGGCGAGGTCGACATACACCGCGGTGCCGAAGTACTGCTTCACGAACTACGCGATGGCAAGCTCGGTAGGCTTACATTAGAAACCCCAGGTGATATTCCACCACCACCGATACAAAACGACGAAGACAGCCACCTACAATCCGACGCATAATGAGCTGATCATCAGTAACACCCACGGCCACAGGACATTTTGGATAATAAACCCCATGGACACCCCGCAGCCTACAGAATCACACACACTGAAAAAATCGCACAAACTGCATAACGTCTGTTACGACATTCGCGGCCCAGTGCTCGACCATGCCAAGCGCCTGGAAGAAGAAGGCCAGCGAGTTTTAAAGCTTAACATTGGCAACCCGGCGCCATTTGGCTTTGAGGCACCGGAAGAGATTCTTCAAGACGTGATGCGCAACCTGCCCACTGCCCAGGGCTACTGTGATTCTAAAGGCCTTTACTCGGCACGTAAGGCAATTATGCAAGAGTGCCAACGTAAACGGATTCCTGGGGTTGGCATTGAAGACATCTACATCGGCAACGGCGTTTCCGAGCTGATCGTGATGTCGATGCAGGCGCTGTTAAACGACGGAGATGAAGTACTGATCCCTGCCCCTGACTACCCGCTATGGACCGCCGCAGCGAATTTATCTGGCGGTCACGGTGTTCACTACTTATGCGATGAACAAGCCGATTGGGCACCGGACATAGCAGACATTCGCGCCAAAGTTACCAGCCGTACCCGGGCCATTGTCATTATCAACCCGAACAACCCTACCGGTGCGGTTTACCCGCCTGAAGTGGTACGGGAAGTGCTGGATATTGCCCAAGAGCACAATTTGGTGGTGTTCTCCGATGAGATCTACGACAAGATTCTTTATGACGGCGTAGAGCACACCGCCACGGGTGCATTGGCGGATGATGACCAACTGGTCATTACCATGAATGGGCTATCGAAAAGCTACCGCTGCGCGGGCTTTCGTTCCGGCTGGATGACCATTTCCGGCACGCTAGCCAAACAGCGCGCCAGTGATTTTATTCAGGGCCTGACCATGCTGGCCTCAATGCGCCTGTGCGCTAACGTCCCAGCCCAGCACGCTATCCAAACCGCACTGGGTGGCTACCAGTCAATCAATGATTTGATTCTGCCGGGCGGCCGACTATTGGCTCAGCGAGATATTACGATAGAAAAGCTTAACGCCATCCCAGGGGTCTCTTGCGTGACGCCTAAAGGTGCGCTGTATGCCTTTCCCCGCTTAGACCCTAAGGTGTTTAACATTCAGGATGACCAACAGCTGGTGCTGGACTTACTGCTCCAGGAAAAAATCCTGCTGGTGCAAGGCACTGCGTTCAACTGGCCAGAACCGGATCACGTGCGCATTGTTACTCTGCCATGGGCCGACCAATTGGGTGATGCGCTTGATCGCTTTGCTAATTTCTTGTCTCGCTATCGTCAATAAAAGCAGTCATCAATAAAAACGGTGACTTGAAACTGACGTTAACAGCACGTATCTAAACTGTCATTCCACTAACGCTTTTTTAATGACCTTTGATGGAGAACCTGCACCATGATGCGAATTGTGCTGTTTTTAGCCACTAACTTAGCGGTGTTGCTGGTTGCCAGCTTAACGCTGCGACTGTTTGGGGTGGAAAGTTACCTAAGCAGTCAGGGCATCAACTTTACTAGCCTGCTGATTTTCTGCTTTATCTTCGGCATGGTCGGCTCGCTAGTATCGCTGTTCATTTCCAAATGGATGGCAAAGCGTTCGACCGGCACCGTGATTATCGAAACACCCTCTAACTCAACAGAGCAGTGGCTGCTGGATACGGTGGCTGAACTTTCCCGCGAAGCGGGTATTAAAACGCCAGAAGTGGGCATTTTTCCTGCTCAGCAGTCCAACGCGTTTGCCACCGGCTGGAATAAAAACGATGCATTAGTCGCCGTTTCAGCGGGCCTATTAAACCGTATGCGCCCTGAAGAAGTGCGCGCGGTGCTGGCCCACGAAATCGGCCACGTGGCCAACGGCGACATGGTAACGCTGGCGCTGATTCAAGGTGTCGTGAATACCTTTGTTATGTTCTTTGCTCGGGTCGTGGCTCAGTTAGTCGACAACTTCTTAAGAAGTCGTAGCGACGGCGAAGGTGGCCTTGGTTTTATCGGCTATTTTGCCGTGGTGATCGTGGCAGAAATCGTCTTTGGTCTTGTCGCCTCCGCAATCGTTGCCTGGTTCTCACGTTATCGTGAATACCGTGCTGATGAGGCAGGCGCACGCCTAGCGGGCACCGGCGCAATGGTGAATGCGCTGGCACGTCTGAAAGCGGAAACTGAAATGCCTGACCAGATGCCAGATACCCTGCGTGCGATGGCTATTACTAAAGGCCAAACCCGCTCTTTGCTAGAGCAGCTGTTCGCCAGCCACCCGCCGCTGGACGATCGCATTCGCGCCTTAAAAGAAGCGGCTTACCGTCAGTAAACGCATATTCGCTAGCTGCATAACACACAAGGCCCGCAAATGCGGGCCTTGTGCTGTCTAAACCACCTCACAACCAACACACCGTCACCACACAACTATACGCAGCGCACTTGAAAACCAGCCGCCAGCAATGGCGCTTCCAACACCGTTGCGTCGTTCTCTAACAACACGCGCAGCGTGGCAAACTCTCGACGCAGTGGGTAGTTTGATCGGCAGTAATCAAAGCCCTTTTTGATTCCCTGGTGAAACACGTGCCGCTGCAACGCATCGTGGTCGCGGCGCACATCGTAAACCGCGCGCGTGCATAGCCGGAGTGCTTCTTCTGTCGGCATCGCTTGCTGCAGCGTTAATGCCGACAGCGCAGGTCGTGGGCAGAGTTCGCTAAACGTAACGCCACTTGGCCGCTCGATATGCTGAGCCAGCGCCTGCTGAATCATCCACGTACCACGCAACTTGCCATCAAGGCTATGCCCGGCAATATGTGGTGTCGCCAGCGCTACCAAATCACGCAACCCGGCATCGATCTCCGGCTCATCTTCCCAAACATCGAGAATCGCCGTGATATCGCCTTTACCTGCTAAACGACTACGTAGCGCCAGACCGTCAATACAGTCGCCCCGCCCGGCGTTTAGCAACACAGTTCCAGGGGTTAGGTCATTAATACGCTCAGCATTAAGCAGTTGATACGTGGCATGGGGGCCCTCTTTCACCAGCGGAGTATGCAGGCACACTACGTCGCAGTGTTCGATGACGCTATCCAGCGAGCAAAACAGGCCCGCCTCCCCTACTGCTGCGGGCCCTTTTCCAGGGTGTTCTTTTTCTGCGCGAGGCGGATCACACACCATGGTTTCCACACCCAGTGCTTGCAAACGCTGCTGCAAACGGCTGCCAACGTTGCCAGCCCCCACAATACCCACCCTACGTGTCAGCAACGACCAACCTTGTCGCTCACTTATCAGCAGCAAGCTGCTAAGCACGTAGTCCACCACGGCGTCGGCATTACAGCCAGGCGCACTAGCAAAGCCAATGCCACGCTCGCTTAATAACGCGCGATCAATATGATCAGTGCCAATGGTGCAGGTACCCACAAAACGGACAGGGCTTTGTGCTAACAACGCGTGATTGACCTGAGTAATCGAGCGCACTATCAGTGCGTCGGCATCAGCCACATCGGTAGGACGAATCTCACGCCCTGGCAAGCGATGCAACGTACCAAACGACTCAAAACAGAGGTCTGCAGCGGGGATATTAGCGTCGATAACAAGTTTCATAGGCGTTTTCGTATCCGGGCTTTACAATACGCCCGCAACGGCTTGCTGTGCAGGCATGATCAAGAAGCAGTTAAGGAGATGGGTGTGATCGTACGCTGGGAAACCGACCATGACTATGTGTTGGTGCATATTCACCAGGATATGTTTGGCGACTGGATTTTCAGCCGCGCCTGGGGGCAAATCGGCACCCAGTTTGGCGGGCTAAAGCATCAGTTGGCAGACACCCTGGAGCAAGCACAAATGTGGATGGAAGATGAGGCCACCATCCAGACCTCGCGAGGGTTTCGCAAGGTACTGGAAGCAGCCGATCATACGCCCGAAGGACAGGAAGCCATGCGGCAGTTGTCGCTACTTGATGCACTTTAGGTGCATCAAACTCTATGTTAGCGACAATAATTCGAACCCTAAAGGCTTTTTCAAGAGCGGTTTCAAGGGCTGTCTCAAGGGCTGTCTCAAGGACTGTCTCAACCCAAGTAGCGCCGTCCATTGCGCTGATGCGCGCCAATTGGCGGCGCATTTTCGGGCGGTGTGGTAAGTGCCGCCAGCGCAGCCTCATCCAACCAGCCGCGCGCTTGTAACCAAGCGCTCAGCTTATCAAGATCAAAGCCTCGATCCAGCTCTTCCCCATTAGCATCCATCAAAACCGGAATGCGCACACCATAACGCGCCGCTAACGTATCGTCGTCGCTGATTTCAATGTGATGCAGCGATACCTCTTGGTTCGCCAACGTTACCACTAGCGCCTCTAACTGAGCGCACAAGTGGCAGCCTAACGTTGTATAAATCGATAGCTGAATCATATCCGATCTCTTTGTGCCCTTACGCTTTATGCCGTAGCAAAAACACATGATGCAGGTTGGTTCGGCGTTGAAAATCCGGGTCAAACGTACGCGATGTAATATCTTCCACTGCGTAGCGCTCGCTGAGCCCCTCGTCTAGCTTGAAGCGTCGCTGATTGTTCGAGAACACCAGGGTACCGCCGGGCGCAAGACGCGCCATGGCCAGTTCCACCAGCCGCGGATGGTCACGCTGAACATCCAGGGTATCGCGCATTTTCTTGGAGTTAGAAAATGTCGGCGGGTCCATAAAGATCAGGTCAAACTCGGCGTTCGCGGTTTCAAGCCAGCGGAAACAGTCATCCCGCACCACACGATGTAGTCTTGGGTCCAGCTTATTCAGTGCAAAGTTGTCTCTCGCCCACTCAAGGTAGGTATTCGACATATCGACGCTGACACTGTCGCTTGCACCGCCCAAGGTTGCTTGCACGGTTGCCGTGGCAGTGTAGCAAAACAGGTTTAAGAAGCGTTTCCCGCTAGCCATCTCGTTAAGCAGGCGGCGCACTGGGCGATGATCCAAAAATAAGCCGGTATCCAAGTAGTCACGCAGGTTAACCCACAACCGAGCGTCACCCTCCTGCACTTCAAAGCGTTCACCGCTGGCATCCCGCTTCTGGTATTGGGCACTACCCGTTTGCCGCTCACGACGCTTTATATACACCTTGCCTGGGTCGACGCCGAGGGCATCTGGCAGCACTTCCAGGGCATCAAACAAGCGCTTTTGAGCCTGAGCGGGGTTGATTGAGCTGGGTGCGGCGTACTCTTGAACGTGCACTCGATCACCGTAACGATCGACTGCCAGCGCATACTCCGGCATATCAGCATCGTAAACACGATAGCAAGTCTCAGCGCTTTTCTTGAGCCACTTTTTCAGACGTTTTTGGTTTTTCGCCAGTCGGTTGGCAAACATTTGGGCATTTTCCGACACAGCAGGCTTGGCACTGATACTTGTTTGCTGCGCCTCTCCACCATTTTCTGAGACAGAAGAAACGCTGTCACTGCCTGGCATGCTGGCCGTGTGAGTGGCAATTTCCATCAGCAGCAACTTCGCATCCAGAGCACCGTTCTTCAGCGCATACTGCTTGTGAGCACGTAGCCCAAGGCGATGCCCCAAATCGGGGTTACCGGTAAACAGCGCCAGTGTCCAACCGGGAAACAGCGCTTTCGCCTTTTCTCCCAGCTGGGCATACAAACGCACCAACTCAGGCAATTCGCCTAAGCGCTCGCCATAAGGCGGGTTAGTTATCAATAGCCCACGTTCGGCAGTAATAGTCTCTGGCCTGCTTAGCTGACTTAGGCTCTGCCCATGCAAGGTAATTAGCGCAGGAATGCCCGCACGCATGGCGTTAGCTTTCGCTGCTGTCAATGCCGCCGGACTCTGATCAAAGCCCACCAGCGCCGTTTTACAGCGTTTACGGCCTATCGACGCCCGTGCCTCAGCTTCGCGCTTTAACTCTTTCCACAGCGGCTCGTCGTGGCCTGCCCAGCCCTGAAAGCCAAAGCGCTCCCGATTGAGATTGGGCGCTTGGTCGGCAGCCATTAACGCCGCTTCAATCAGCAACGTGCCTGCACCGCATAACGGATCTAACAGCGGCTCACCGGCTTTTGCTCGTTCAGGCCAGTCAGCACGCACTAGCAATGCGGCTGCCAAGTTCTCTTTCAGCGGTGCATGTCCAACATCACGGCGGTAGCCACGGCGGTGCAAACTTTCGCCTGAAAGATCAATTCCCAGACTTAAGTTAGCACGGTGTAGATGGGCGTAGATGCGCAGATCAGGCGTTTTGGTATCCACATTTGGACGCTCCTGACCTGCTAGCTGCAGCGAATCAACAACGCCATCTTTCACCGTCTGGGCACCAAACCGAGTATGGCGAATGTGGTCGCTGCGACCATGAAAATCTACCGCCAGCGTTTTGCCTGGCGTTAAATGCTGTGTCCAGGGAAGCCGGGCAACCACGTCACGCACTTGCTCAGCGGTATCAATCATCGGCTCCCGAGCCAACAGCAAAATAATGCGGTTAGCTAGCCGTGACCATAGGCATATGCGATAGGCGGTTGCTAGATTGGCGGAAAAATAAACGCCCGCCACGGTCGTTTTACCTAGCTCGGCTCCTAGCGCTGAAAGCTCATCAGCTAAAAGGCCTTCAATGCCTTTGGGGCAGGTAGCAAGGAGGTTTAGAGGGGCAGTTTGGCTCGACTCAGTCATGTTTATCGCCGCGCGTAAGAGCGCGATATTCCTATATATGGCAAATGAGTTTACGTCTTATGACAATTTGATGGTCGACAAGTGACCCCATAATGAGCTAACAATAAGAGTGTAGCTACTGAAAAACGCATGCGTTGTTTGTCAGGGTTTTATAAGCAACTTGCTTTCAAGACCCTAATTTGTCGAGTCTGCCGCTTTGCCCGTTCAGCACGTGAGTGCTAGGCACTAGCGTTGAGTGGCGGCTTGCCAAAGTTATCTATCGAAATAGCACTGATGCAAATATAGCATTTTTGCCCAGCGTGCTTTTCTTATCAAAGGCTTTCGTGAAAAGAGGTTAGCCAATGAAACGACAAAAACGTGATCGCTTCCAACGGGCTTATGTTCACGGCTATAAAGCGGGCATTACGGGTCGCTCCCGAGATGACTGCCCCAGTCAAGATGTCAATTTACGCGAATATTGGATGAGTGGTTGGCGTGAAGGTCGCGGTGATCAGTGGGACGGGATGACCGGCGTCTCCGGTATTCATAAAAATCCCATGGTGATGACCTAGTTTTTTACCTTTTCAAACATGACATTTGGAGTACGGAGCCCGCTGACAAGCGGGCTTTTTTATTGCTCAATTATGGCTGTTTCAATGCCTCGGCGCACGCTTTCACTAACCCAGGCCCTTGATAGATCAACCCTGAATAGAGCTGCACCAAGTCTGCGCCAGCGGCAATTTTAGCAGCAGCGGCCTCACCGCTATCAATCCCGCCCACACCTATAATAGGCAGCGTTGGCAGTTGCGCACGTAACAGGCGAATCACCCTATTCGATGCTTCAAAAACGGGTTTTCCAGAAAGCCCACCCGCCTCTTCTGACTGAGGGTCACTCTTAACGGCCTCGCGAGATACCGTGGTATTGGTCGCAATCACACCATCCAGTGCATTTCGAGCAATACTGTCGGCTACCAAGACAACCTCTTCTTCACTCATATCTGGGGCGATTTTAACCAGTAGCGGCACCTTGCGGCCTAACGCGTTGTCCAGCTCTTGGCTGCGCGATCGGATAGGCCCTAACAACGCATCCAGTTGCTCACCGAACTGCAATGTCCGTAGCCCAGGCGTATTGGGTGAGGAAATATTGACCGCAATATAATCAGCCACGCCGTGCACCGCTTCTAAACAGAGCAGGTAATCATCAAGCGCATTCTCCACAGAGGTGGTTAAGTTTTTGCCAATATTGATACCCACAACGCCTCTGTAGTGGCGCTTTTTCACCTGGGCAACAAGGTGCTCAACCCCTTTGTTATTAAATCCAAAGCGGTTAATGATCGCCTCGTGGCCTGCAAGCCGAAACAGGCGTGGCTTCGGGTTGCCTGGCTGCGCTTTGGGCGTCACGGTTCCTACTTCTACAAACCCAAAGCCCAGCGCGCCCAGCGCATCCAAGTGATCGGCATTTTTATCCAGCCCTGCAGCAAGCCCTACCCGATTACTAAAACGCAGCCCCATCAGTTCGACAGGGTCGCTCACAGGCTCACCATATACCCGCTGCACACCGCCCACCCGATGCAGAGTATCTAACGCACCCAGCGCCAACCCATGAGACGTTTCTGGGTCGAGTCGAAACAACAGCGAACGGGCGAAGTTATACATCAGCGAGGCTCTCCAGAGCAGTGGGCATGAAGCAGACGAACGGACACGCTACATGTGGGCAAATAGACGACATAGTGCGCGGCGCGCAGAGTATAGCGTAAATCAAGTTATCTTCGCAGCGCTGAGCGGCGAGAAAGGCGATGCCGTGAAAAAGCGCTCACAAGAGCGGTATCAAGAGCAGTCTCAAGAACGGTCTCAAGAACCGTCATAAAAAAACCGCGCCCTGATTCAGGGCGCGGTAGGTGGTGTTACTCATCGGGCAAGATAATCGCTAGCTTATGGCTTACCCTTCACTATCACTTTCAGCAAGATCGACCAGTTCACGCACGGCAACAGCAAATAATGCAAAGCCGCCTTCACTGCCACCGCGCACCTCGTCAATCAAATGGCACCAGCGACGGTGTAGCTCGGCGTGCTGCTCAAGCCACTGAGCCACACGCTCTTGAGTGTCACGACTACCCGCTTCCAGCTTCAGAACACTGGTCGTTAGTGCCAGTTGCTGGCGATCAATATCGTCACGGAAGGTTTCTCGCGCTTGCGCTTGCCACGCATCACGCACTTCCAGCTGGGTCACCTGCTGGATAATCCAGGGTAGCTCTAGACGGCTGCCAATTTCGTAGAACACTTCGGCCACACGCTGAGGCTTCTCATTGGTGACCCGCGCTGCGTGAATAATGCCCAAACCTGCATAGAGACTAGGCGATGCAGCCACCGTAGAGGCTAGCGCTTCTGGCACACCTGCTTCTAGCAGCTCGTCACAACGCTTACGCCATGTCGCCTTCTCTTCTCCGCTGAGCAGTTCACCAATCCCTTCTTGCAGTTGAGCAAGGCGAGGTCCGAAGTACTCAATTGTATCTTGGGTCGACAATCCCAAATGCTGACGCAGGAACCAGCGCGTCGCGCGGCGAATCATGCGCATCAGGTCGAGCATCATTGAGTACTGCACACGGTTCGGCACTTGGTTGTCCAGCGCCTCAATCTGTTCCCACAGTGCCGTCAGGTTAAACGCGTCTCGAGCGACCACGTAAGCACGAGCAATATCAGCTCGACCTGCGCCGGTAGAGTCCATTAGACGACGAACGAAGACGATACCCATGTGGTCAACTAGATCGTTGGCCACTTGGGTGGCAACAATTTCACGCTTCAGACGGTGGTCGTACATCTCGGTCTGGTAGCGTTCCGTCAACACCTCAGGGAACAAGCGTTCTAAATGACGATGAATGTAGGGATCATCCGGCACATCAGAGTTGATCAAATCGCCTTTCAGGGTGCTCTTAGCGTAAGAAATCAGCACCGACAGCTCAGGTAACCGCATGCCCTGATCATGACTGGCGCGCTCTTTAAGCACATCATCGGCAGGCAAGAACTCTAATTCACGATCAATTTGACCGGCTGACTCAAGCTCACTGATAAAGCGACGGTATGGCCCCATGCCTTGGTGAGACAGAATTTCTGACAGATCCAGCGCTTGGGTTTGACGATAGTTATCGAGAATGACTAGGTTAGCAACTTCCTCGGTCATATCTGATAGCAGCTGGTTACGCTGTTTGTCGGTCATGTCACCACGCTTAACCACTTCATCAATCAATATCTTGATATTGACCTCATGGTCAGAGCAGTTAACCCCGCCCGCATTATCGATAAAGTCTGTATAAACGCGCACACCTTTAGCGGCCGCTTCCATCCGGCCACGCTGGGTCAAGCCCAAGTTTCCGCCCTCACCAACAACGCGGCAATTCAACTCAGCGCCGTTAATACGCAGCGCGTCGTTGGCTTTGTCGCCCACGTCGGCGTCGGTTTCATCGGAGCTCTTCACATAGGTGCCGATACCACCGTTCCACAACAGATCAATCTTGGCCTTCAGCATGGCGCGGATCAGATCATTGGGTGAAAGGCGCGTTTCTTCGATACCAAACACCTGCTGCATTTCCGGGCTAATCGGGATCGATTTCGCGCTGCGGCTAAAGACACCGCCCCCCTGTGAAATCAGTTCAGCATTGTAGTCTTCCCAACTGGAGCGCGGCAGGTTGAACATGCGCTTGCGCTCGGCGAAAGCAGCTTCCGCGTCGGGGTTTGGATCGACAAAAATATGCAGGTGGTTAAATGCGCCTACCAGCTGGATTTTATCCGACAGCAGCATGCCGTTGCCGAAAACATCGCCAGCCATATCGCCAACGCCCACTACCGTGAACAAATCTTGCTGGGTATTCACGTCAAGGTTTTTGAAGTGACGCTTGACGGATTCCCAGGCACCACGCGCGGTAATCGCCATTTTCTTATGGTCGTAACCGTTAGCACCGCCAGAAGCAAAGGCATCCCCGAGCCAGTGGCCATACTCTATGGATATCTCATTTGCGATATCCGAGAAAGTTGCGGTCCCTTTATCGGCTGCAACGACAAGGTAGGTGTCGTCGCCATCATGGCGAACCACATTTTGCGGTGGCACAACCTCACCACCCACTAGGTTGTCAGTGACATCCAGCAGTGCGCGAATAAAGATTTTGTAGCAGGCGATACCTTCTTTCTGCTGAGCTTCACGACCAGCATTTTCTGGCATGCGTTTGCATACGAAACCGCCTTTAGCTCCCACGGGCACGATAACCGCATTTTTTACCTGCTGGGCTTTTACCAGACCCAACACTTCCGTACGGAAATCTTCGTGGCGATCTGACCAGCGCAAGCCACCGCGAGCAACTTTACCGCCACGCAGGTGAACACCTTCTACGCGGGGTGAACAGACAAAAATCTCAAACGCCGGACGGGGCTTGGGCATGCCCGTGACTTTCGAGGGCTCCAGTTTATAGGAGATATAGTCTTTAAAACGGCCATCATCCGCTTTTTGGTAGTAGTTAGTGCGCAGAGTTGCTTGAATAAGCTCCATAAAGCGACGCAGCAACTGGTCATCATTAAGGCTGGCGACACTTTCCAGGTTCTCATTTAAACGAGCAATACAGTCATCTAAGCTGCTTGGCTGATGCTTGGGATCAAAGCGCAAGCGGAATAGCTCAACGAGCGCCTGGGTGATTACCGGGTAATTAGCTAGAGTAGCCGCGATGTAGTCCTGCGACATACCAAAGCGAATCTGCTTAAGGTAACGGGCATAACCGCGCAGCATGGCGACTTCACGCCAATCAAGGCCAGCACCAATTATCAGACGGTTAAAAGCGTCGTTATCCGCCTCTCCGGCCCATATACGCTTAAACGCTTCGCTGAAGGTGTCACGCATCTCACTTAAATTAACGCCTTCGCGACTATGTTCCAGTTCGAAGTCATGAATCCAGTAACGCTGCTGCGGGGCATTAATGTCATAAGGGCGCTCGCCGATAACGCGCAATCCCAGGTTTTCCATCATCGGTAGCACATCAGACAGCGGGATCTGCGTTTCACGATGGAAAAGCTTTAAGTTCATACCGCCCGCTTGCTCTTCCAAGGGGCGATAAAGTGACAACGAGAGATCGTCACCGCTATCCAGGGTCAGCAGATGCTGAACATCAAACACCGCTGTGCGCGCGTTGAAATCTTCTCGGTAGCTGGCCGAGAATGCATCATGGAAGTGATCCATTTCGTGGTTGGCACGCTCTTCACCAAACCCTTCGATCATTGCTTCTTGAAGCTCATCACGCCAGCTACGTGCCAAACGTGCCACTTTGCTTTCTAAGCGCTTAAGATCGTATTGACTTGGTCCTTCACCATTAAAGCGCAGAATAAGCTGAATACGAGCTAAAACCGACTCTGACAAATAGGTGTTAAAGTCGCCAAAATGAGCGTCTAGCTCATCGCATAGCATCGTTTGTATGCGCTGGCGCAGGTCAGTAGAGAACACATCTCTTGGAACAAAGACTAAGCAAGAGTAGAACTTACCGCTGACGTCCGCGCGAATAAACAAGCGCACTTGGCGGCGTTCGCGGATATTAAGAATACCGAGTGACGTGCTGGCCAGGGATTCGGTGCTGATCTGGAATAGGTCATCACGCGGATACACTTCCAACACTTGCAACAGCTGTTTGCCGTTATGCCCCTGGGGGTTAAACCCGGCAATATCCATCACCGCTTTCAACTTGCGACGCAGCAGCGGAATATTGCGTGGCGATTCGTTATAAACCGTAGATGTGAACAAGCCAAAGAAGCGCCGCTCGCCGATCACATTGCCATCGTCGTCATAGCGATCAACGGTAATGTAGTCTGGGTATGTGGGGCGATGCACCCGGGAGTGATGCGCGCTTTTAGCAAACGACAGTAGCTGGGGTACTAGTACATAGTCGCCATTCTCATCAACCCCCTCTTCAGTGCGGATGCGCTCGCGATAACGCGGCTGATCAAGGCGGAAAACCCCTAGAACACTATTAGGATCGCGCTGCAGCTCTTTGCCTTCCAACAGATACTCGTCGTACCCCAGGAAGGTAAAGTTGTCTTTGAGCAGCCACTCTAAAAACGCGATGGCCTCTTCATGATCGTCAGGATCAATTTGCGGGGGGCAGTTTTTCTCTAACTCTTGAATAGCCGACGTGATTTGACCGCACATCTCGTCAAAATCGCTGACGGCGGTTCTAACATCACGTAGCACTTCATGTAACTTATTCTCAATTTTGGTCAGCGATTCAGGATCCGAGTGGCGATCCACTTCAATGACCATCAGCGACTCACGCGCCTCAGGCGCATCTTCATCTCTTGGCGAGGCAAGTGCTTTGAGCTGATGCTGACTATCACGCGCCACGGCAAGCACAGCGTTCTGAATAGCGTGAACCGTCAGTCCGCGACGATTAAGCTCTATTCGTACCGAGTCAACCAAAAATGGCATATCTTCGTGCAAAACGGCAACGAAGGTGTGGGTTGACTGCCAGCCATGCTCTTCAAAGTCGGGATTGAAGATGCGCACCTTGGGATTTTTGGGATCGTGATGCTGTAAAAACTGCCAAATCGACAGTGTGGCCCCATACAAGTCGTCTAAACGCCGGTCAACCAAGTCTTCAACGGGTACCGTGGCGTAGAAGTGGCGAGCAAAGGCTTCGACATCTGCCGCTCGCTCCGGCTCCAGTCGCGCATCCAATCGCTCTTGTAGCTGCTTCAAAAGATCCCGCCGACTCTCTTCAATCGCAACGTAATGCATCCATCACCTCGACTGCCTGGGGCCACAATTTAGGCCAAAAAACGAAGGACAATAGGCCTTTAGGCCACACTATCCACTAGCTTACGCTACCGTTGCTTATCCCCCTAACCATCTGACAGGTTATTCATGGTGTATGCCGCTTATGCATCATAAGCACTATTGACAAGAGCTCTTAAGCATTATCGGCAATTTCTCAATTACCCAGCGCTCTTTCGTGTGAGTAATACACCGCATTCACAATGCTCGGTAAACGGAAACTGATCAAAAAGCGCGAACCGTTCAATATGGTGTGTTTGAGTCAGTATGGTTAAGTTTTCAGCTAGCGTTGCCGGATTGCATGAAATATAGACGATTTGAGCGTATTCGCTGATTTGATGACAACTTTCGGCGTCCAAACCCGCTCTTGGTGGATCGACTAGCACGGTGGAAAACTCATACGCATCCAACGCCATCTCCGTCACTCGGCGACCTGTTTTCTCGCCCTTTAGCGCCAAGGCGAACTCTTCAGCGGACATTCTTACGACCTGAGCATTGGTTACACCGTTAGCGTCCAGATTGACGTTAGCGCTGGCAACCGAGGTGCGCGAAATTTCCGTCGCCAAAACGCGGCGGAAGTTATCCGCTAACGCAATGGTAAAGTTACCGTTACCACAGTAAAGCTCCACCAAGTCTTCATCCTGCCGTCCAGCGGTGGCCTCCCTGGCCCAGCTAAGCATGGTCTGGCAGATATGCGCATTCGGCTGCGTAAAACTGTTTTCGACCTGTTGATACACCAGCTCACGTCCATCAACGGTTAAGCGCTCCCACACATGATCGCGGGTTAGCACCAAGCGCTGCTTGCGCGAACGGCCAATAATCATGATGCCAAGCGCCTCCTCCAGTGCGCGCGCTTCGGCCTCCCAGGCCTCGCCTAGCGGGCGGTGGTAGATCAGCGTTACCAAGGCTTCGCCAGACAACGTGGTTAAAAACTCAACTTGAAATAAGCGCCGACGAAGTTCATCGCTGGCAAGAAACGCTTCTCGCAGACGCGGCATCAGCGCATTGATATGCTCACTGGCGACGGGGAACTGATCCAAACGCACGACACGCTTGTTTTTGGGATTGTGCGAATCGACCTCAAACATAGCGTAGAAGAGGTCATCATCTTCATGCCAAATACGAAATTCGCAGCGTTGCCGATAGTGGCTCGGCGGTGAGGGGTAGACTTCAAGCGTGGGCGTGGTGAACGCTGCAAAGGTTTTCTCCACGTAGGCTTGCTTTTCAGCGAGCTGTTCGGCGTAGCGTTCTGGTTCTACAGTGGGGATCGCCAAGGTAGTTCCTCATTTAAGTAAATAACATCAATAAAAACAAACAACCTAACAGAGGGACTACACCGCGTTAGGAATCGTTAATCGTTGTGGCGCGTGAAAACCAAAGCGTGCCAACCCGTTAGTAAGTTGCGACGCTGATGCTGTCGTGAAGCAACGCCCATCTTGGGCGCTGTTGGCTATGGTCGGTGCCACTTGCCCTACTCGGCGGGCAATTGCATCGCCAGAATCCACCCACGCCAAGGGTACCGGCGATAGCCGGATTAGCTCAGTTTTCAACAGTGGAAAATGGGTACAGCCCAGCACAACCGTATCGAGTGCTGGGTTGGTCTGGGTAGCCTGCCATAAAGGTGTTAGCGCTAGGTTTATGCGCTGCTGGTTAATCGGTATGCCGGATAGCCACGCTTCTGCCTCTGTAACAAGCTCACCTGCTGCCACCCTGGTGATCACACAGTCACTCGCGAAACTATTAATTAACGTCTGCGTATACGGCCTATTGACGGTCGCCGCTGTGGCGAGCAAGCCAATGTGACGTGTCTGACTACTCAACGCAGCAGGCTTGATAGCAGGCACCGTTCCAACAACCGGAATATCTAACGCTGCACGCAATCCCTCTAACGCTAGAGTGCTAGCGGTATTACAGGCAACGACCAAGACACTCGCCTGACAGGCATCTACGGCCGCTTTGCATACCGAGACAATACGCTGGGAGAGCGTCACATCATCACGTAGACCATAGGGTAGCCACGCATTATCACAGGCATAGCACATTGCCAGATGCGGGTAATGCTGGCGAAGCGCATGGGCAACAGAAAGGCCACCCACACCTGAATCAAACAGTAGTACAGGCCCTGACATCACTGCTTAACCATCCAATACGCGTTGTACATGCCACCCTCCTCAAGCCGCCAATAAAAAACGGGGCGTTAGTCTAACACGCCCCGTTACACCTTGAGTGATCAGCTTACGCGCTACATTGGTGGCACTTCGGCACCACGCAATTCAGCGTAAAGTTCGGGGTACGCTTGCTGGAGGCGCTCTAGTTCTTGTTCAGCCCCTTCAGGTAGCGCTTGACGAAGCTCCTCCATATCCTCTTCGCTGAAATGCTCATCTATCAATGGGAACAGGCCCTCTCTCTCATGACGGAGATAGGCACGGTGGGCATCAAGGTACGCTTTCAACGCCTCTGCAAAAATATCCATGGGGAGCACGTTATCCATTAGAATCATGTCGATATCATTGGATAAACGAGACAGACGTGGCTTTAATTTACGATAGTCACTGGCCATCTGCTCCATCAATGGAAGGTGCTCAGGGGCCTGCTTCTGCAGACGTTCCACGCAGATTTTTTCCAGCGGAGAAGCAAAACCATCCATATAAGACAAAATGTAGTCCACCACCTCACGCATCAACTGGAAGTCGGGCCGTTCACCGCTCGCGAGTGTTTTTTGTTTCAGTTGCAACACATGGAGCATTCGCGCCATGTTGGCATGATCTAGACGCAGTTGGTTTAACATCTTGCCGTCTCCTTTGTAAGTGCCTTACCTTTCGCCCATTGCCTGCTAACGCTTAGGCGCATGGCATGAGCTGGGTTCAACTACACTGGTGTTAATCGTTACCATGCGCCTTTGGCATTACCTAGGCAAGCAGGCGCTTATCCGTCGGTTATGCCCAAAGGTAGCCCGACGTTACATTATTTACCACAGACACGTGTTAATCGTTGATTGTTCAACGGCAAGATTTACGCTGGAAATTTATAGGGAACGTTTATATGGATCTTTTTGACCGCGCGTCCGTTACCACGAGTGAAGACGTACCCCTTGCCTACCGTATGCGCCCTCTAACCCTTAACGATTACGTCGGCCAGCAAGCATTAGTGGGGCCTGAAAAACCGCTACGCCGAATGGCGGAGTCTGGGGTCGTGCGTTCAATGATTTTATGGGGGCCACCTGGCGTTGGCAAAACCACGCTAGCAGAGTTACTAGCCCGCGCTTCTGGCGCTCATCTTGAGCATTTAAGTGCCGTCATGGCCGGTGTGAAAGAAATCCGTTCAGCAGTAGAGCGAGCACAGCAACGCACATCGCCTACACTTCTATTCTTAGATGAAATCCACCGTTTGAACAAGAGTCAACAGGACGCGCTGCTGCCCCATGTGGAGTCCGGCCTGCTAACACTGATCGGCGCAACAACAGAAAACCCCTCATTTGAGGTCAACTCGGCGCTACTTTCCCGTGCTCGGGTCTATGTACTTAAACCGCTGAGCCATGACGAACTTCTCCAGGTGTTATCTCAAGCATTAAACGATGCGGAGCATGGCCTGGGGAAGCGCCGCATCGAGATGGAAGAGGGAGTATTAGAGGCACTTGCTCATGCCAGTGCAGGCGACGCACGTCGCGCGCTGGGACTACTAGAAACGGCCTGCGACTTTACTGAACAGCATGGTGATAAAGAGGTGCTGCACAAAGCGGTGCTAGCCGATGTGGTAGGTCATCAATCAAGCGCCTTTGATAAGCAGGGTGACGCTTATTACGATTTATTATCAGCCGTTCATAAATCAATTCGCTCATCACGTCCTGATTCAGCCCTGCTGTATATGGCACGCTTTTTACAGGGGGGCGGCGACCCGCTTGATATTGTGCGCCGCTTAACGGCGATTGCCTCAGAAGATGTAGGAAATGCTGACCCTCGAGCACTGCCCCTGGTCATTGCTGCCTGGGATGCCTATTTACGTTTAGGCGATTACGAGGGCCAGCGGGCGATTGCCCACGCCGCCATTCATTTAGCGGTTGCTCCAAAAAGTAATCGTATTGATCGTGCCTGGAAGGCTGCACAGCAGTTTGTGCAGCAGCAACCACAGCTGGAAGTTCCCAGCTATCTTCGTAACGCTCCCACCAAATTGATGGAGCAGTTAGGACACGGCCAAGGTTATCGCTACGCGCATAACGAAACCTATGGCTACCCTGCTGGCAGCGCTCATGACTGTTGGCCTGATGACGTACCTAACACACGATTTTATGAACCGAGCGCCTTTGGTCAGGAGAAACGCTTTGGTGAGATAATGGCGTGGCGGGAACAGCAAGACCTAGAAGCAGATCAGGCACCTTAAGGTGCCTGATCTGGTCATCGTGCGACATTATTGCGAGCGTGTACTGCTCTTCTCACACCATTTTTCACAGCTCTTCACGGATAACATCAGTGCCTTCAGGAATATCAAAATTGAATAAGCTGCGGTCAATACTACCGTTACGAGTAATGTCGCTAAACGTAATCGCGGTACGCTGACCAGTACTGTCCATCATCCACAGCTGCGTTAAGGTCTGATTGTCAAAGACCATGCTCAGCTCTTCAAATAACGTATCCGCTGAGATAGGAATCAGCGTAAATACGTCATCACCGTCCTGCTGCTCATGAAATACGTCATAGCTAGCAGTTAAATCGCTTGCACTGCCTGAAAGCAACAGCGCGGGGGTATGAGTGACCCGATCATCCATTGCCTGAATGGTGACTTGCTCAAGATCAGGGTCATAGAGATAAACATCATCACCATCCGAGACGACGACTTGCGTATAAGGCGCATCGACTTCCCAACGTAGCATGCCAGGGCGCGAGAGCCACATTTCTCCACGCGCGCTTTGTAAACGCTCACCACCACCGTCCAAAATTTGCTGTTCAAACGTCGCTTGATAGTTCTCAAGCGGGTCAAGCCGCTCAGTAAGGCGCTCTGCAGCCTCGTTTGCCCACGCAATAGGCGATGCAAAGGCTAACCCTAGCGCACTGGCTGCTAACGCTAACGCTGATGAGCGTCGAGTATGTGTATCGCGCATTATTTTCTCCCTAGGCAGTCATTGCCGGATAGCGGACAAGGCAAGGAGCGTTAAGACGATCCGTGTAGCCTCTCAGACGCAAAACGCGCCGCAGGGTTTCACCTACGGCGCGACTTTCACGCTTATTGCATTATTGAACCAAGCGCCGGGCACTCATTAACAGATAAGTCAGTGGCCTATCGGTGGCGGTGCCAACACTTCACGGGCACCGTTAGACCCCATAGAGGTAACCACACCGGCACCTTCCATTGCTTCCACCAAGCGTGCCGCGCGGTTATAGCCGATTTTGAAGCGACGCTGAACGGCAGATATAGAAGCTTTGCGTGTTTCGGTAACGAACTGAACCGCCTCATCGTAAAGCGCATCCTGCTCTGCATCATCGCCATCTACGCCCTCAGCCTCAAGACCCGTCAGCGCATCGGCAGTTACACCGCCTGACAAAATCTCTTCAATGTACTCAGGCGCGCCACGCCGTTTCCAATCATCCACGACCCGGTGCACTTCGTCATCGTCTACAAAAGCACCATGAATCCGGTTAGGCGGCCCTGAACCAGCGGGTAGGTAAAGCATATCACCATGGCCAAGCAGGCTTTCGGCGCCCCCCTGATCCAGAATGGTACGCGAATCAATCCGCGACGATACCTGGAAGGCCATTCGCGACGGAATATTCGCCTTAATCAGCCCCGTCACCACATCAACAGAGGGGCGCTGAGTAGCCAAAATCAGGTGGATACCCGCGGCACGCGCCTTTTGTGCCAAACGAGCAATGAGTTCTTCAACTTTCTTGCCGACGATCATAAACATGTCGGCGAATTCGTCGATCACCACCACGATGTAGGGCAGTTTTTCAAGGATCGGAGGCGTTTGATGCATTTCCCATGGCTGCGGCTCCCAAAGCGGGTCGGCAACTTGTGCGCCGGCACTCTCAGCTTCATCTAAACGACCATTAAAGCCAGCAATGTTGCGCACCCCCATTGCCGCCATTAATTTGTAGCGGCGCTCCATCTCCGCAACACACCAGCGCAGACTGTTTGCAGCTTCCTTCATATCCGTGACCACGGGCGCCAAAAGGTGCGGAATACCATCGTAAACTGACAGCTCCAGCATTTTTGGGTCAACCATGATCAGCTTGAGCTCATCTGGGGTCGCTTTTAGCAGCATGGAAATCAGCATGGCATTTACACCCACTGACTTACCAGACCCCGTCGTACCCGCAACCAGAAGGTGAGGCATCTTGCCTAGATTAGCGACAACCGGCCCGCCGCCAATGTCCTGGCCCAACGCCATGGTCAGTGGCGAGCTCTCCTGTTGATAGCGGTCAGAGTCAATGACTTCACGCAGACGAATCATCGCTCGATGGGGGTTGGGTATTTCAATGCCAACCGTTGGACGACCAGGAATGACCTCCACCACACGTACACTCTTGACCATTAACGAGCGTGCCAGGTCTTTAGCAAGGTTACTGATTTTGGAAACTTTCACCCCAGCCGCTGGCTTAATTTCAAACCGGGTGATAACAGGACCAGGCCATGTATCAACGACTTCTGCTTTAACACCATACTCACGCAGCCGCACTTCCAGGAGCTCCGCCATATCAGCAAGCTGCTCGTCGGTGTAATTAGGCTCATGCGGCTCTGGAGGCGTCAGCAGTTGGAGACTGGGCACATCCCCTTCTGGCTCATCGAAAGTTTCAAACGCCGGACGCTGGCTCTGCAGATGCTCAACCGTCCACAGAGTAGGCCCATTGTCGGCTTCTTTCTCCTCAGAAGACGCCACGTCGGCAGACATGTCATTTGAATCCACCGTCTCAGAAGACTCACCTCGGGGAACCTCAACCCTAGGTGCCTCCGCCCTGGATACCTCAGTTCCGGATACATCAGTCCTGGATACATCAGAATCATGTAGCGTTGGCTCTTGGCGCACGCCAGTAACGGCTGGTCGTGCGACAGGAAGGTCATCTTCCTCATCATCCCATACTGGCTCTGGCACGACTTCAGGTACCCGTTCGGAACGCGGTTCAGGGGTCGTCGCATGTACAGGGCGAGAGTAAGATTCATCTCGCGGCGTGATTGCGGGCGTATGCTCGGGTTCAGGCATGCTCGTCGAAACAGAGGCCATCTCACGTTCAACGTCGTCGCCTTGCTTAGCTGCATCATGCTGTTTTATTTCATGCGCTGCATAAGGCATCGCCTGAGGCGTAGCTTGATGCTCTGTTTCATCGCCGTCTGTCGATGAATTAAATGGCTGCGTTTCTGCTGGCTGGAAACTAGGCGCAGGATGAGAAGCCGCTTTTTCACCGGCTAGCTCATCACTCGATGGCCGATCGAACGTGGGCTCTGCCTCTCGCGCGGAGAGCGGTACTGAAGGTGTCGGCTCGCTGCTTTCATCCTTGATGCGCACCGCAAAAGCATCCTCGCGAGGCGCGCTGGGCAATTTTTCCTCGTCATCTTCTACAGCGCGTTCCGCAACCTTTTCCACATCGTTGTTCACAACAGGCTCTATTTTAGGCTCTGTTTTCACTTCTGTTTTAACTTCTGCTTTAGCTTCACGCCGCTCTTCAACTGCGGTTTCAAGCGGCTGGTCATTAGGCTCAACCGGCGGAGCATCCTGAGGGACGTCCATCTCAGGAGCAGGCTGCTCAGGCGCAGTTGAGGATGCACGTTTGGGCATCTCTTCCTCAGGCAACGCACCTGAAAATGCAGCAGCTGCCCATGGAATTGAGGTATCTGTCGTCGTTGAAAAACTAGGCTCACGACGTACGCGGCTGCTTTCTTGGGCGGGTGCTTGCTGGTGACTACTCTCTTTTGGACTTGGGCGTTGCGAGTCACTCTCTGGCTTAGCCGCTTTAAATTCAGCTAGTGGTTTCTCTTTTACTTTCTGAGACGCCGCTTTCGCGGCAGCACGCACAGCAGCACGCTGGGAGCGCCTCTCACGCCCTTTAGCGCGCCGAGCGCTGAACCAGCCGCCTACTTTACACAGACGACGACCAAGCTCATCAGCCAGCTGTAACCACGACATGCCGCTAAACAGTGGAAAACCGATCAAGATTAGCGCAGCAGAAATAAGACCAACGCCACCACTGCTGACAAGTGGCTTTAGCGTGCTCCCTAACCCTTCGCCCAATATACCGCCAGAGGCGTAAGGCAAAATGCTGTCAGGATGATAAAAATGCAGTGCACCCAACATCGTCGTGCCGAAGATAAGCAGCACTAATCCTCCGGTATGGACAGCAATCGCTACCGGATCGATATCAAAGCGCACTTGGCGTGACCTCATTAGCCACCAGGCTGCATAACCAAACATTCCCGGCCACCACAAGGCACTTGCTCCCAGCAGCGAATAAAGCACGTCCGCCAGCCAAGCACCAACAGGCCCCATCCAGTTATGAACATCCGTTTCCGGCCCTTGATAAGACCAACCTGGGTCGGCAGGGTCATAACTAAACAGTGCCAATAACAAAAATACGCACAGCGCAAGCAGCACCACGACCACGCCTTCGCGCGCCGAGCCCTGCAAGCGCAGACCAAATCGACGAGCTTTATCCTTTGCGGCTTTAACTCGCCCAGTTGAGGCCGTTGATGATGGTTGACGCGAGTTACGTTGCGTTCGCTTGTCTACCGCCTTATTTACTTTCAAGCGATTCTCCCTTTACACCTCAATGGTGTCTTTAATCCACTTGCGAGTTTGCATCATACCGAGCATCCTTTCGCCGTCACAGCGCTTCTATCGAAGTGTTCAGTAACAGGAGCAAACAATGCTACCTTGGCTTTCATCGCCACAGCCTATCTTTCCGTCTACCGACCTTGCCCTCGAGTCACCGAACGGCCTTCTTGCCGCAGGCGGAGAGCTCTCCCCCCACTGGTTAATCCACGCTTACCGAAAAGGTATTTTTCCATGGTATAGCGATGATGAACCTATTTTGTGGTGGAGCCCCAACCCACGTATGGTATTGCAACCAGCACAGTTTAAACGACGTCGTAGCCTTGTTAAGCGATTGCGTCATGGTGGCTTTATCGTCACTCTGGATCAACAGTTTGAAAACATTGTTAAAGCATGCGCTGCGCCACGCTCTGGGGAGCCAGGCACTTGGATCAATCAAGATATGCGTCACGCTTACCAACGTCTACATGAGCTAGGCATCGCGCATAGCATTGAAGTGCATCTTGATGGCCAACTGGTTGGCGGGCTTTATGGGTTAGCAATGGGGCCAATCTTCTTTGGTGAATCAATGTTCTCGAAAGTGCCCGATGCCTCTAAAATCGCCCTCGCCCACTTAGCCCATGCTATGCAACACCATGAGGGTAAACTGATCGACTGCCAGATGCACACACCTCACTTGGCGAGCCTTGGTGCGACAACAGTCGCTCGTAAGACGTTCATCAACTATCTTGAAAAGTGGTTGCCTAACGAGGCATTTAACTTAACGAATATGACCAATGAAGCGCCTACTATACCTGGATCACCGTGGCTTGGTGCCATTGCCTCAGGCCACTGTTCAGAATGGTAAGCGTATTCAAACTAGTCCATATTCAAGCTAGTCCATGTTCAAACTAAGCAAGGAGGCAAGCCGTGAGTAGTAACGCTCCTCGCCGCCCTGTGCGGGATTTGCGCTTCTTCCTAACCGTTCCCCATGCCTGCAGCTATCTTCCTGGCAAGGAAGCAACCACTCTGTTTCTGGATCCCCAGGAATCTCCCGTTCCCGGCGTTTATGACTCACTTTCGTTACTCGGCTTTCGTCGCAGCGGTCGCCATCTATACCGCCCTCACTGCGAGGGTTGCAATGCCTGTCGCTCAGTACGCATTCCTATCAGCGACTTTAGCGCTAATCGCACCCAACGCAAACTCCGGCGTCTTAATGCCGATATTGCTACACGGGTAGTGCCTGCACGCTATGAGGCAGAGCATTATGCACTTTATGCAGACTATATCCGCTTACGCCACGCCGATGGTGACATGTATCCGCCAAGCCGGGAGCAGTATCGTACCTTTTTAACGCTTGAAGAACCCTATGCACACCTTTTAGAAATGCACCTGGATGGGAAGCTCGTCGCGGTCGCGGCATTTGATCAACTTGAGCATGGGCTATCGGCTATTTACACGTTTTTCAGTGTCGACAAGGCCTTGGAAAAGCGATCACTGGGAACGTTTGCTATTCTCAAACTTATTGAGCTGTGTGGTGAAAAGTCTCTCCCCCACTTGTATCTTGGGTATTGGATTGAGGAGTGCCGTAAGATGCGTTATAAGCGCGCGTTCACCCCAATAGAGGTGCTCGACGGGCGACATTGGCGGCCTTTAATTTGCTAAACTTGCCAGCTTTTTTGCCTTGATGGCAGGCTTACGGCACAATATAGCGCTGCTTGCTGGGTAACCGTCACCTGACGACGCCCATTGAAGTGACTAATTAGACCAAACCATTACGTTAAATAAGTGAGGATCTGCCTATATGGCACGCGAAGATCATATTGAAATGGAAGGCGTTATTGTTGATACCCTTCCCAACACCATGTTCCGTGTTGAGCTGGAAAACGGCCACGTCGTTACCGCTCATATTTCAGGCAAGATGCGCAAAAACTACATCCGTATCCTGACAGGTGACAAGGTAAAAGTAGAGCTGACGCCCTACGATCTGTCAAAAGGCCGTATTGTTTATCGCTCGCGCTAAGCCTTGGTAACGCCTACAAGCAAATACTGCCCGCGCATGCACGCATCCTGACTGAAAATATAGCGTAAGTACGGCGCCGCTCTCTGCAAACGACAACGCCCCGTCGGATGACAGGGCGCTGTGCTTTAGTGAGGCATGAGATAAGGGCTTAATGTAGACTTAGCGCCCTTTTCAGGGCGCATCCGCCATCTCCGACTCCGTTGACAAATGCAGCTCACCTTCTTCAAGGCTAACGTGCACGATGCCGCCTTGATCAGCCAGCTCGCCAAATAGAATCATCTCAGCCAACGGTTTCTTCAGTTTCTCCTGGATCAAGCGAGCCATTGGGCGTGCCCCCATATCGGGATCGTAGCCCTTCTCTGCCAACCAGTCTCTCGCGGTATCATCGACTTCAAGCTGTACACGCTTTTCGTCCAACTGCGCTTGTAGCTCGATTAGGAACTTATCGACAACGTTTCGCACAACAGACGTCTGCAGCGCATGGAACTGGATAATGCCATCCAAGCGGTTGCGGAACTCAGGCGAGAAGGTGCGGCGAATCACTTCCATCGCGTCAGTTGAGTGGTCTTGGCTTTGGAAACCGATAGAGCGCCGTGATGCCTGCTCTGCCCCTGCGTTAGAGGTCATGATCAGGATAACGTGACGGAAATCCGCCTCGCGGCCATTGTTGTCTGTCAAACGGCCGTGATCCATAACCTGCAGCAGCAGGTTAAACACTTCAGGGTGCGCCTTCTCAATTTCATCTAGCAGCAATACACAATGCGGCTGCTTGGTGACGGCCTCAGTTAACAGCCCCCCTTGGTCATAGCCGACATAGCCTGGTGGGGCACCAATCAAGCGTGAAACAGTATGACGCTCCATGTACTCCGACATATCAAAGCGTACTAGTTCGATACCCATGATATGCGCCAGCTGCTTAGCCACTTCGGTTTTACCAACACCGGTTGGGCCAGCAAACAAGAAACTACCTACTGGCTTATCTGGTGATTTCAAACCGGCACGGGAAAGCTTAATGGCAGCGGAGAGAGTATCGATGGCCTCATCTTGACCGAACACCAACATTTTCAAGTCGCGGTCGAGCTTCTCTAGCAACTTACGATCAGAACTTGACACACTCTTTGGCGGAATGCGCGCAATAGACGCCACTACCGCTTCTACCTGCTCAACATCAATGGTGTCAGTCCGCACTTCCGGCGGCAGCATACGCTGATGCGCGCCTGCCTCATCAATCACATCGATGGCTTTATCGGGTAGGTAACGGTCATTGATATAGCGATCAGCCAAACGAGCAGCGCTCTCTAGCGCGCCATCGGTGTACTTAATCTCATGGTGTTCTTCAAAGCGCGAACGTAACCCCTTGAGGATCTTGATGGTGTCATCCACAGAAGGTGCTAGCACATCCACTTTTTGGAACCGACGAGCCAGGGCGCGATCTTTCTCAAAAATACCGCGGAACTCTTGGAACGTTGTCGAACCGATACACCGCAACTCACCGGAGGAAAGCAAGGGCTTCAGCAAGTTAGATGCATCCATTACGCCACCCGAGGCAGCACCCGCCCCTATTACGGTATGAATCTCGTCAATAAAGAGCACGGCGTTAGGCTGCTTGCGTAATTCACTAAGCAAGCTTTTAAGGCGCTTCTCGAAATCACCGCGGTATTTAGTACCCGCTAACAACGCTCCCATATCAAGCGAGTAAACCACTGCATCGGCAATCACATCCGGCACGTCTTCTTCAACAATGCGCTTTGCTAGGCCTTCTGCGATAGCGGTTTTACCAACACCCGCCTCGCCAACCAGTAACGGGTTATTCTTGCGCCGGCGGGCAAGGATTTGCACCACGCGCTCAAGTTCATGGTCGCGCCCAATCAATGGATCTATTTTGCCTTGGCGCGCCTGCTCATTCAGGTTGGTAGCGTAACCGGTTAACGGATGCGCAGCTCCTTCAGAACTACCCTCTTCAGCATCTTCACTCTCTTGAGAAGACGGCGATGGAGCAGGCCCATGGCCAGCCACCTTCGAAATACCGTGAGCGATATAGTTAACAGCGTCTACGCGCGCAACGCTTTGTTGCTTGAGGAAGTAAACGGCTTGGCTTTCCTGCTCAGAGAAAATAGCGACCAGCACATTAGCGCCAGTCACTTCACTCTTTCCAGATGACTGCACATGAAATACAGCACGTTGCAGTACGCGCTGAAACCCAAGGGTAGGCTGGGTTTCGCGATCCGCCTGACTCTCAGGAATCAATGGCGTGGTCGAATTAATAAAATCCTGCAGATCGGACCGCAGCTTATCGAGATTCGCCCCACACGCCTTTAGCACGTCAACTGCTGACGCATTATCCAACAACGCCAGGAGCAGGTGCTCAACGGTCATAAACTCGTGGCGCTTTGAGCGAGCCACGGTGAAGGCCGTGTTCAGGGTAAGTTCAAGTTCTTTGCTCAGCATGGCAGTCCCCTTTTCGCTACTACCTAGGGCGTGTCGCCACCTAGGGCTTGCGTCGGATCAGTTTAATCGACCGGCACTTTCAACATCGGGTACAAATGGCGCACTTGCAAGGCCCATCGCTAATTTTTTTCAACGCTTTCAGTCAGCAGCTTCGATATCACACATTAAAGGATGCTCGCATTCGCGGGCATATTCATTGACTTGGTAACTTTTCGTTTCTGCAATATCCCGCGTAAAGATACCGCACGTCGCTTTACCTTGGGTATGCACCGCAAGCATGACCTGGACCGCTTGCTCACTATCCATATTAAAAAATTCCTGTAATACCTCAACAACGAACTCCATCGGTGTGAAATCATCATTGTGAAGTATCACTTTGTACAACGGCGGCCGAGCAAGCTCTGGCTCAGCCGACTGAACGGCTAGGTCATCATCATATTCAGGCGCATCTGGCCGAGTCATTCCTGCGTGCAGGATAGCCATGACGCATAGGCTGTCTGTAGTAGGCATAAGCAGCAAGGGTTATCGTCTCTTAGCTGGCAAGTGGTGTCTTACGGCGCTTGAATCATCCATCCTAGCTTGAAATGCACTAACATTAACTGCGCTAGATTTGATCACTCTGATTTTGCTCTCCAAAGTAAGACGCCCGTTACCAGCAAGGGTTCATGGAAAATACAAAAATTAGCATACTAAATAAGACAAAAAACCCTCGCCCACCAAAGCGGGCGAGGGATATCACAGCGTTTTCATGCGTATTGCCCAGCGGCAGCGCAGACTGCTGGTGATCTAAGCCTTAACCGTTTGCGACCATCGCAAGGGCTTCGTTGAGCGTCTTACTCGGGCGCATGACTTGACTAGCTACTTCCCCATTCGGGTGGTAATAGCCTTTAAGGTCAACAGGCTGGCCTTGCACGCCATTCAGTTCGTCAATGATCGTAGCTTCATTGGCTTTCAGCGTTTCTACCAAACGGGCAAAGCGTGTTTTTAGTTCAGCGTCTTCATCCTGAGCTGCCAATGCTTCTGCCCAATAGAGCGCTAGATAGAAGTGGCTTCCTCGGTTATCAAGCTCACCCACTTTGCGCGAAGGTGATTTATTGCTCTCAAGGAACTTGCCGTTAGCTTCATCCAACGCTTTCGCCAGCAACTTAGCACGGTCATTGCCAAAACGTTTGGCAAGGTGTTCCAAAGAAGCAACCAGTGCCAGGAACTCGCCAAGGCTGTCCCAACGTAAGTGGTTCTCTTCAAGCAGCTGTTGAACGTGCTTAGGTGCGGAACCACCGGCCCCCGTTTCAAACAGGCCGCCGCCATCCATCAACGGCACGATAGAAAGCATTTTGGCACTAGTGCCCAATTCAAGAATCGGGAATAGGTCTGTCAGGTAATCGCGGAGAATGTTGCCCGTCACCGAGATCGTATCGAGACCACGAATCACGCGCTCAAGGGTGTAACGCATCGCCCGAACCTGAGACATGATATGAATTTCGAGGCCATCAGTATCGTGATCTTTGAGGTACGTTTTGACCTTTTTGATTAGCTCATTCTCGTGCGGACGGTAAGGATCAAGCCAGAACACCGTCGGCATACCAGAATCACGGCAGCGCTCAACCGCCAACTTCACCCAGTCGCGAATCGGCGCGTCTTTGACCTGACACATACGCCAGATATCGCCCTGCTCCACAGTCTGTGACAGCAGTACTTCACCCGTGTCCAGGTCAGTGATGTTGGCAACACCATCTGCCGGCACTTCGAAGGTCTTATCATGTGAGCCGTACTCTTCGGCTTTTTGCGCCATCAAACCAACATTGGGCACGGTACCCATTGTGGCCGGATCAAACGCGCCGTGCCATTTACAGAAGTTGATCATTTCCTGATAGATACGCGCGAACGTTGACTCAGGCATGACGGCTTTGACGTCCTTGAGACGACCATCAGCGCCGTACATCTTACCGCCAGCGCGAATCATTGCAGGCATCGAAGCATCGACAATCACATCGCTGGGTGAGTGGAAGTTGGTGATGCCGCGAGCCGAATCAACCATTGCCAGTTCTGGGCGCTTGTCATGGCACGCATGCAGGTCACTAATGACTTCATCACGCTGAGATTCTGGCAAGGTCGCAATTTTATCGTAGAGATTAGCGATGCCGTTGTTAACATCGACCCCCAGCTCTTTGAAGAGCTCACCGTGCTTCTCAAAGGCGTCCTTGTAGAAAATTTTGACGCAGTGCCCGAACACGATGGGGTGCGAGACTTTCATCATTGTCGCTTTTACGTGTAATGAGAACATCACACCGGTCTTACGCGCATCCTCGATTTCACGCTCGTAAAACTCCAGCAGCGCTTTCTTGCTCATAAACATGCTGTCGATGATTTCGCCTTCCAGCAGCTCGACCCGAGGCTTGAGCACCTTGGTTTCACCGCTGGCGGTGATCAGCTCCATCTTGACGTTGCGAGCGCGATCCAGGGTCATCGACTTCTCGCCATGGTAGAAGTCGCCACTATGCATGTGCGAAACATGGGTACGCGACGCCTGGCTCCACTCCCCCATAGAATGCGGGTACTTGCGGGCATACTCTTTCACGGCCTTCGGTGCGCGGCGATCAGAGTTACCTTCACGCAATACGGGGTTAACTGCGCTGCCTTTCACTTTGTCATAGCGCGCTTTGATATCTTTCTCTTCATCGCTGCTTGGGTCATCCGGATACTCGGGCAGCTTGTAACCTTGTTCTTGCAGCTCTTTGATCACCGCCCGTAGCTGCGGCATAGAAGCACTGATATTCGGTAATTTGATGATATTGGCTTCAGGAACCTTGGCCAGCGCACCTAATTCGGCCAGGTGGTCTTCGATACGCTGCTCTTCAGTCAAGTAGTCGGGAAATAAAGAGAGAACGCGAGCCGCCAGGGAAATATCCCGGGTTTCCACCTCGATACCCGCAGCGTCGGTGAAAGCGTCAATAATCGGTAGCAAAGAGTATGTCGCGAGCGCAGGCGCTTCGTCGGTGAGCGTGTAAATGATCTTCGGCGTTTTAGACATTTTGCGTTAACCTCTTTTTTCTATCGCTGTGATTATAGAGATCCTGAGCGACGCGACTTCTTCAACGAGAGACCATGCCGCGAAGCAGGCGGGGCCATTTAATTTGGCTTTCCCGGTTATCAATCGGTGGTTTTTACGGTGGTTATTTCAGTGGAAATTACGACAACTCCAGCACGACATAAACGCGATTCAAAGGCGGCTTTTCAAGAACTGCCTTTGACAGATTAGCCTCAAAGTATACCAGCGCTGCATTTTAATCGCATGAGAGATTGTCGACAAATCAAGGGCACCCTTCTAAAGAGATTATGAGCACTTTATATTTACTGCATAAACCCTATCGTATGCTCTCTCAGTTTACCGACAAACAAGGCCGCGCCACATTAGCCGATGTTATAGATGTGCCTGGCGTCTACGCCGCAGGGCGGCTTGATTATGACTCTGAGGGTCTGCTGTTATTAAGTGATGACGGCAGCCTCATTCACCGTATCGCCCACCCACGTCACAAGCAGCCCAAAACTTACTGGGTGCAGCTCGAAGGGCAGATTAATGATGAGGCAATTAGTGCTCTGAAAAACGGTGTCACCTTAAAAGATGGCCCAACCCAGCCAGCAAAAGCCCGGCGCATTGAGCCACCTGCCATTGCACTACGCGACCCAAGGATTGACCCTAAGCGCCACCCCACCACCAGTTGGTTAGAGTTAACAATCAGCGAAGGCCGCAACCGCCAAGTACGGCGCATGACCGCCCATGTAGGGTTTCCTACGTTGAGATTGATACGCGCAGCGATTGGCACATGGCAACTTGGCGACTTGGCCCCAGGCGAGTGGCGCAAACAAACACTACACGCTCCACGCCCCACTAAAGCGCCAAAGCGCAGCGGTGCACCTCGGCACAGGCACTCCAAATGAGCAGTGAGATGATAAAAAATGCCATCATCAGAAGTACCGTTGCCTGCGTGATTCAGCGCAATGACCACTTTTTGATGGTGGAAGAAGCCCGCGGCGGTAGGCAAACCGTGTTTAACCAACCGGCTGGACATGTAGAGCCAGGCGAAGGCCCGATGGCAGCTATCTTGCGTGAAGTGCAAGAAGAAACTGCTTGGCAGGTGACGCTAACCGACTACTTAGGTCTTTATATCTTCCACACGCCCGAAGGCCTTACCTTTCATAGCCATGGTTTTATAGCCACACCAGACGTCATGCTCTCGTCCCCCATTGATAGCGACATCACCGCCACTCACTGGCTCACATTGAATGACATCAAAGCCCTCGGCAATGCCGGTCGGCTGCGCAGCCCCCTGGTGCTTAAACGGATCGAAAACGCCATTAACGGCCAATGTTATCCCCTGACCGTGATTCATGAGTGAAGCACTCGAAGCACCAAGCCTCCATCGTGTATAATCAGCATCCAATTGCACACCACTTCAACTGAGGATGCCAATGACATCCACCCATGGCACGTCTATTCCTGAAGCGCCCGAGGCCCAAAAAGTAATTGTTGGCATGTCGGGCGGCGTTGATTCATCGGTTTCTGCTCTCCTTCTGCTCCAACAAGGGTATGAGGTTGAGGGCCTGTTTATGAAGAATTGGGATGAAGACGACGGCACCGAATACTGCACTGCAAAAGAAGATCTTGCCGATGCAGAGGCTGTGTGTGAGAAGCTGGGCATCAAATTGCATACGGCCAATTTCGCATCCGAGTATTGGGATAACGTCTTCGAGCATTTTTTAGCCGAATATAAAGCGGGCAGAACGCCCAATCCCGATATCCTGTGCAACCGAGAGATCAAGTTTAAGGTCTTTCTAGACTACGCTGAAATGCTAGGCGCC
The DNA here is from genome assembly GCF_014897885.1 of Halomonas sp. 3D7M. Taxonomy (NCBI): domain Bacteria; kingdom Pseudomonadati; phylum Pseudomonadota; class Gammaproteobacteria; order Oceanospirillales; family Halomonadaceae; genus Halomonas; species Halomonas sp. 3D7M. The sequence goes on from NZ_JABUZF010000170.1 coordinate 100,065, forward strand.
GATAAAATCGCAACCGGGCATTATGTTCGACAAGGGGTTCGCGGAGGACGCCCGCGCCTGTTAAAAGGTGTGGATAGCAATAAAGATCAAAGCTATTTCCTGCATGCGGTGCCTGAAGCAGCGATTGCGCGCACCCTGTTTCCGGTTGGTGAGCTTGAAAAACCTGTCGTTAGAGCCTTGGCTGAACAGCACGATCTTATTACCGCCAAGAAAAAAGACTCTACTGGTATTTGCTTTATCGGCGAGCGCCGTTTCCGCGACTTTTTGCAGCAATACCTGCCCGCACAACCCGGCAATATTGAAACGCCCGAATGCGATGTCATTGGCAAGCATATGGGACTGATGTACTACACCCTGGGGCAGCGCCAAGGGTTAGGCATTGGTGGTCTCGCCAACTATTCGGAAGACCCATGGTACGTAGCGGCCAAAGACCTTGAGCGTAATGTATTGATTGTCGTCCAAGGCAAGCATCACCACCTACTGTTCACCAATGCGTTGGCCACTGAAGCCATGGATTGGGTAGCAGGTGAACCGCCTGCCGCACAAGGCCGTTACACCGCCAAAACCCGCTATCGTCAAAGTGATTGCCCATGTGCAATCCATGCGCTGCCCGACGGCACTGTTGAGGTGGTGTTTGATGATCCTCAGTGGGCAGTCACACCGGGCCAGTCATTGGTACTTTATGATGGTGAAATTTGCTTAGGCGGCGGCGTTATTCGCGCCACTTGGAATACCACGGAGACCGCTGCATGAGCGCTACCCCTATTCATCGCGCGCCGGAGTCTCAAGCCGCTCGCCAAGCACTGGCGCTGGCTGGCGTTTTTCAATCCGCTAGCTTGGTAGACGAACTCGCGCGTACTGGACAAGTAGATCCACGCGCTTGGGAAACACTTATCAATGCAACCGTGGACACCAACCCGGCAAGCTTTGAAGCTATTTATGGCGGGCACCCCAATAATTTACGCCGCGGATTAGAAACACTCGAAGCCCTTGTTGGCCGCAAACAAGCCAATCCTGTGGTTCTCCGCTACGGTTTTTCGCTGCTACTGTTAATGAATAAACTGCGCACTGACCGCCATATGATGGATTTACTTGGTCAAAAGCTGTCCCACGTACAGGGGCAGGCAGAGCACTTCGGCAGCACTCATGAAAATGTGATTGCAAGCCTGGGCGACGCCTACCAAGAAACCATTTCGACGTTCAAAACCCGCATCGTGGTTCAGGGCGACCCCTCTTTACTGCAGACTCGCATGATGCCCGAGCGGGTGCGCGCCTGTTTGATGGCGGGCATACGTTTTGCGCTGCTATGGCACCAACAAGGCGGCCGTCGCTGGAAGCTTGTCTTCCAGCGTAAAGCGTTGAGGCGCGCGCTTGATAGCCTTGGCTAACGCGCCCAAAGATCATCTAGGCACTTCGAGCGATTTCTTTTCGACATATTGCTGTTCGAACCATTGACTTCAGACCACCTTGGAAACCAAGCCATGCAACTCTCTGCTTTGACCGCCCTCTCCCCCGTTGACGGACGCTACGGCGCAAAAGCCGCCGCACTACGGGAGCACTTCAGCGAATTCGGTCTTATCCGTGCGCGCGTGATTGTGGAAGTGCGCTGGCTGCAGCGCCTTGCTGACCACAGCCAAATTGTCGAAGTACCGCCGCTGTCAGTGGAAGCGACGGCTTTTCTTGAGCAGCTGATTCGTGACTTTTCTGTCGAAGATGCCGAACGCATTAAAGAAATAGAGCGCACCACCAACCACGATGTCAAAGCGGTTGAGTATTTCTTAAAAGAGAAGATTGCGGGGCAACCCGAGCTCAACGCGGTCACTGAATTTATTCACTTCGCTTGCACCAGCGAAGACATCAACAACCTTTCCTACGGCGTTATGCTGGCAGATGGGCTAAAAGCCACTCTACCTACCCTGCATGAAGTCGCTGATGAGATTGCCAAACTGGCCATTGCGCATGCGGCTCAACCGATGCTTTCGCGCACCCATGGACAAACCGCCAGCCCCACAACGCTAGGCAAGGAAATGGCCAACGTCGCCTATCGGCTTAAGCGCCAGCTCAAACAAATCGAACGCGTTGAGATTCTGGGTAAAATTAACGGTGCTGTAGGTAACTACAATGCCCACCTGACAACCTACCCAGACATTGACTGGGAAGCCAACGCACGCACCTTTGTGGAAGGCTTAGGACTAAGCTTCAACCCCTATACCACACAGATTGAGCCCCACGACTACATTGCCGAGCTTTTCGATGCAGTTTGCCGTTTCAACACTATTTTGATCGACTTTGATCGCGACGTATGGGGCTATATTTCGCTGGGCTACTTTAAGCAGCGCACCGTCGAAGGCGAAATTGGCTCATCGACCATGCCGCATAAAGTTAACCCAATTGACTTTGAAAACTCCGAAGGCAACCTTGGGCTGGCCAATGCCGTGCTTAATCACTTGGCCCAGAAACTACCGATTTCACGCTGGCAGCGCGACCTGACGGATTCCACTGTGTTGCGCAACTTAGGCGTTGGCTTGGCTTACGGCCTGATTGGCTATCACGCTAGCCTCAAGGGTATCAGCAAGCTTGAAGCAAATCCTGAGCGCCTAGCTGAAGACCTGGATAACAGCTGGGAAGTACTGGCTGAGCCAATTCAAACGGTCATGCGTCGCTATGGCATCGAAAAGCCCTACGAAAAGCTTAAAGAATTAACCCGCGGCAAACGTATTGACCAAGCAGGCTTTGCCGCTTTTATTGATACGCTAGAGCTACCCGAGTCGGTTAAAAATGAGCTAAAAGCCCTCTCTCCTGCCAGCTATATTGGTAATGCGAAGGCTCAAGCCGAAGCACTTAACCAGCGGCTTGCTGCACTCTAAACGACGCACTGCGCCCTTAGTAAGGCGCAGCGCTCATTTGAACTAGGATAACGCCATGAGCCAACACGATAAGCCACTCACATTGCTGGGCGATTTAACGCCCGAAGACTTCTTGGCCAATTACTGGCAGCAGAAGCCGCTGCTGATTCGTGGCGCTATCCCCGACTTTATTAGCCCCATCGACCCCGATGAGCTAGCCGGGCTTGCCTGCGAGCCCGGTGTAGAAGCGCGTCTTGTAGAAGAAAATGGGCCTGATGGTCCCTGGCAGGTTTCCCACGGCCCGTTTGACGACGCAACCTTTGAGCGCTTGCCGGAAGGCAACTGGAGCCTCCTGGTTCAAGCCGTCGATCACTATGTACCGTCTATCGCTGCACTAATGGATGAATTTGATTTCCTTCCCCGTTGGCGGTTAGACGACATCATGGTCAGCTATGCGCCGCCCGGTGGTAGCGTCGGCCCACATATCGACCAATACGATGTTTTCCTGTTACAGGCTAGCGGCCACCGGCGTTGGCAACTAGGCGGTAAGCAGCCAGACAACGCGCCCATTATCCAAGGTATCGATCTACGTATTCTTGAAACCTTTGAGATTGAAGCCGACTCTGACTGGACGTTATCACCGGGCGATATGCTGTATCTCCCCCCTGGTTGGGCGCACCACGGCGTTAGTCAAACCGACGACTGCATGACTGTTTCGGTAGGGTTTAGGGCACCCTCAGCGGATGAAGCCATCACATCCTACGCTGACTATCTAGGAGAGCAGCTCTCTGACTCCCACCGCTATAGCGATGCAGGCATGTCTCCTGCAAGCCAAGTGGGTGAACTAGATGATGCGGCCGTTGAACGTATGCGCCAGTTCGTACTCTCCACCTTGGACAATCCTGAGCAAATAGCCCAGTGGTTTGGTCGCGTCATGACACAACCAAAATACATTGACCAAGTAGCGCCCCTTGAAGTGCCAATGACGGAAGCTGACCTTGTTGCGCAACTACAACACGGTGAACCACTGTTTCATATGCCGGGTTCCCGCGTTGCTTGGCGAAGCGATGCCAACGGCACCACGCTCTTTGTCGACGGCGACGGACACTCATGCTCAACCGAGTTAGCCAAGCGGCTTGCAGACCCATCGCCTATGTATGAAGACGTACTTGCCATTGATGGGGCAGCAGCGCTGATAACACAGTTAGTAAACACCGGAAGCCTAGGCTTTATGGGCGAAGAGGATGATGAGGAGTAGCTAGCGGTGTCGACGACAACCATTATTAACGGTGATTGGAGTACGCTAAAGGATATAGCTTCCGAGATCCGCCGCGTGGTGTTTATCGAAGAGCAGAGCGTGCCTCAAGAGGAGGAGTGGGATGGCCGTGACGAGGAGTGCAGCCACTTCATTGCCTATCTTGAGGATCAGCCAGTGGGGACTGCGCGACTGCTGCCCGACGGCCATATTGGGCGCGTCGCGGTACTCGATAGCGCGCGTGGCGCTGGCATTGGCTATCAACTCATGGAAGCAGCCATTCAGGCTGCTCGAGAAGCAGGCCATACCCATGTAGCGCTGAGCGCTCAATTGCACGCCCTCGCCTTTTACCAACGCTTGGGATTTGTGGCGCATGGTGGCACTTTTATGGATGCCGGAATACCTCACCGGGAAATGCTACTAACGCTGTAGTCGCTTTTTTTTGACTACGATTGTGATCAATCAATGAGAGCGCCACTGCTATGTGGCGCTTTTTTTGCTCCATTTTCAGCCCACCTGACGAAAAACGACTACACAAACAGAGCGTTTCAGCACGCTCCTGTAGTTGAACTACAACCCCTTCTGCCCCCAAGTGACAATTGTTGAACCTGCCGTTCTCGTTGATAGTTATTGCACCGCAGCGTTATGGCGCAACATCGAAGTTAGCCAAACAGGAAACGCTGTAACCGACGTTTAAATAAGCGTCTCCACAATGATCACTCTCCGATGCGACGTTTGACTAAGAGACGTTTTGCTCAGAGACAATTGGCGTAGAGACAGCGCGTTAAATTTCGATAATGCTGAACACATCTTCGCAGGTGCAGCATAAGAATAAGCTAACTTGCGAAATAGCTATCATGACCCCGGAGGAAACAGCTTATGTCAGGACTGCTCGACGATATCAAAGCAATGGCCCAACTGCGCGAAGCTCAAGGCGGCAAATGGGAAGCGATCAAACCTGAATACGCTGCACGCATGCGTGCTCAGAACCGTTTTCATACCGGTTTGGATATTGCACGCTACACTGCAAAAATTATGCGTGACGATATGGCGGCCTACGACGCCGACACGTCTAAGTACACGCAGTCTCTGGGGTGCTGGCACGGTTTTATTGGTCAACAAAAACTGATTTCCATTAAAAAGCACTTTGGCACGACTAAGCGCAGTTACCTCTACCTGTCAGGCTGGATGGTAGCCGCCTTACGCTCCGAGTTCGGCCCGCTGCCCGATCAGTCCATGCATGAAAAAACATCCGTCGCTGATCTGATCGAAGAGCTGTACACCTTCCTGAAGCAGGCAGATGCTTGGGAGCTTAACCACCTGTTCCGCGCCCTGGATGAGGCCAAAGAAGCAGGCGACAGCGCTCAAGAGCAAGAACTGATCAGCAAAATCGATAACTACGAGACACATATCGTACCGATCATTGCTGATATCGATGCCGGTTTTGGTAACGCTGAAGCGACTTACCTGCTGGCCAAGAAATTCATCCAAGCGGGCGCTTGCTGTATCCAGCTTGAAAACCAAGTTTCCGATGAGAAGCAGTGTGGTCACCAGGATGGTAAAGTCACCGTTCCCCACGAAGACTTCCTGGCAAAAATCAATGCAGTGCGTTATGCCTTCCTTGAGCTCGGCATCGAAGATGGCGTTATCGTGGCGCGTACTGACTCGCTAGGCGCAGGCTTAACCCAGAAAATCGCAGTGACTAACGAACCTGGCGATCTAGGCGACCAGTACAACAGCTTCTTAGATGGCGATGTCATCGAAAATGCTGGCGACATCAATAATGGTGACGTGGTTATCAAACAAAACGGTAAGCTGGTTAAGCCGAAGCGTTTAGCGTCAGGTCTCTACCAGTTCAAACCGGGCACTGGCGAAGACCGCGTTGTGCTTGACTGTATCACCAGCCTGCAAAACGGTGCTGACCTGCTGTGGATTGAGACCGAGAAGCCACACGTCGGCCAAATTGCCAGCATGGTTAACCGCATCCGCGCCGTCGTGCCCGATGCCAAGCTGGTTTACAACAACTCACCGTCATTTAACTGGACGCTGAACTTCCGCCAGCAAGTATTTGATGCCTGGGAAAAAGAAGGCAAAGATGTTTCCGCTTACCAGCGTGACAAGCTAATGGGTGTTGAATACGACAACACTGAACTTGGTCAGCTAGCGGATGAGTGGACACGTAACTTCCAACGCGATGGCGCTCGTGAAGCCGGTATTTTCCACCACCTGATCACGCTGCCAACTTACCACACAGCGGCACTATCGACTGACAACCTGGCTAAAGGCTACTTCGGTGATGAAGGCATGCTGGCCTACGTCGCAGGGGTACAGCGTCAGGAGATTCGTCAAGGCATCGCTACCGTAAGACACCAGGACATGGCTGGCTCTAATATTGGCGACGACCATAAAGAGTTTTTCCACGGCGACGCGGCACTTAAAGCCGGTGGTAAAGACAACACCATGAACCAGTTCGGCTAATCATTTAATTAGCACGACACAACAGGGGGCTTAGGCTCCCTGTTTTTTTATAAGCTAGCCTTACAACATCCCTCTCCTGATCAAGCATCGTAGTCACTTTTACACATTGCTTTCTTAATACTTGTCTACACTTTAATCCATGATCTTTCCTGTTGATGGCTAGTCAAAACTAGTCGCTTAGGTTATCTTTGGCGAACGCTGTTCTATAACTAGCTTACGTATTACCCCCGTTGCGGCTTAGCAGCCATGCGGGTCAAGACACACTGGAGGTTTGAATGAAACGTTTACTACCTATTGCAGCATTGAGCATTCTCACGCTGGCAGGTTGTGCCAACACTGCGCCTTATTCAGGTGATGTATACCGTGGCAATCAAGCGCAAACAGGCCAAAGCGTGACCTATGGCACCATCGTGGCGGTCCGTCCTGTACAAATCCAGGCAGACAGCCGTACAGGCAACCTGTTGGGCGGCGGTGGCGGTGCTGTCATCGGCGGCCTGCTGGGTAGTCAAGTTGGTGGTGGCTCTGGTCGTCAACTAGCAACCGTTGCAGGCGCATTAGGTGGCGCAATTGCCGGTACCGCAGCAGAAGACCGCGCTAACCGCATTAATGCGTTGGAAATGGAAATTCGTCGCGACGACGGCACAGATGTGATCGTGGTTCAAAGCGCAGACCGTCAATATCAAGCAGGCCAGCGTGTTCGCCTGATCGGTAGCGGCGCTAACTTAAGCGTAGCTCCTTACTAAG
>NZ_JABUZF010000170.1:107461-123058 GCF_014897885.1 Halomonas sp. 3D7M
AAATGCCCGACCAAGCCTACTTGGTCGGGCATTTTTGTCGCCTTCGTTAATGGCTAACAAGGCATAAGTTAGTGAGCTACTTTATTGCTCGCCCAGCTTGCCAGCTTTGCGATTACCAAACCAATAATGGTCAACAGGATAACGACCAGAAGAATATCGACTGGACGAATCAACGTTGTAGCACCCAACACGGCTAATGCTGCCACCCATAAATAGCGGTTGTCGCCATGTGTTTTTAATACCTCAGGCAGCATTTTATCCAGCCCCTGACTGACACTGCTATCCCAGCGTTTGTTCGCAAAGTAGGCAATTAGCACAAAGGCGATAACCCAAATCAAGAAGATCGTCATAACCAGCTCCAGTGAATGTTGTCTAAAGGGGGAAAAGAAGTTGTCGTAGGGTATCCCCGGTTACCCCGTGGCGCAATAGCGCCAAAGGAGTGGGAGGAGGAAAAAGCCTGTTTACCCCCTGACAAGCAAGCTCTCACGCGTTACCATGTTGGGACATGCACTCACCGAAAGGTTATTAAATGCAAATTGCGCAAAACTCGGTTGTCGCGTTCCACTACACCCTGACCAATGATGCAGGTGAAGTGCTAGACAGTTCCGAAGGCCGTGAGCCGCTGACGTATCTACACGGCGCTGGCAACATTATTCCGGGTCTGGAAAAAGAGCTCGAAGGCCGTGCCGAAGGCGATAAGCTGAACGTAAAAGTAACCCCAGAAGAGGGCTACGGTGAAGTTCAAGAACAGCTGATGCAAGAAGTACCTCGCGATGCGTTCCAAGGCGTTGAAAGCATTGAGCCGGGCATGCAGTTCCAAGCCCAGACTCAAGGCGGCCCGCTGATGGTTACCGTCAAGAAAGTTGAAGGCGACACAGTTGTAGTTGATGGCAACCACCCGCTGGCTGGCCAACATCTTAACTTCGATGTTGAGATTGCAACCGTTCGTGAAGCAAGCCAGGAAGAAGTCGAGCACGGTCATGTGCACGGCGAAGGCGGCGTAGAGCACTAAGTTGCTTAACGCGTGCTTATAGGGCGGCCTAGGGCCGCCCTTTTTAATGGGCGCTCCCCCGCTTTACTCCTCAGGGATAATCACCAACTGTCCATAGCGCACGCTACGTGATGATGTCACTTCATCAGAAAACTGCTTCAACGCGCTACCCTGCCCCTTTAATAACGCCACTTCCAGACAGCTATCATGATTAATATGCACATGAAGCGTCGATAGCGTTAGATCATGATGATCATGAGAGTGTCGGGTTAAGCGTTTCGATAAGTCTCGCGCCGCATGATCGTACACATAGACAAGCGCGCCCATACACGGCGCTTCGGGCGCAACCTCCTCTTTGGCCTGCTTTAACCCACTGCGTGTTAAATCGCGTATCGCTTCTGAGCGGTTTTGGTAGCCGCGCGCATGCATCAATGCATCGACCTCGCTCAGCAGTTCCTCATCCAGCGTTACCGTTACCCGTTGCATATTCTCTCCTAAACTAACGCCGCAAGCGCGGAGCCACCGTGACTTCCAGCCCTTATAGTATGATGTTATTGTAAAAACATCATACGGTTGGTTTCTGGGGTGCCTCATGCGTCGTACTATCTTACTGGGTCTGGCGGCTACGTGCGTCGCGTTTAGCTCCCCCGCCATCAGCAAAGAGCAATTGGTGTTGGCAATCGGCGGAGAGCCCGAGCAGGGATTCAACCCACTGCTTGGCTGGGGCCAGTACGGTAGTCCGCTTTTTCAATCGACGTTGCTAACCCGCGGACGTGACCTTACACCAGAAGCCGGCTTAGCAACGGCATGGACACTGTCAGAAGATCGACTCACCTGGATACTCACTCTGCGCGATGACGCTCGCTTTAGTGACGGCACACCGTTGACTGCCAAGGATGTTGCCTACACCTTTAATGCCGCAAAACAAGCCGGTGGCCGGGCCGATTTAAGCGCACTGAACAACGCCAGCGCCATCGATAACACTACCGTGGAACTGTCTTTAAACGCGCCGCGGATTACCTTTATCGATCAGTTAATGACGCTTGGTATCGTTCCTGACGCTAACAGAGAAAATGGTTATCGCGAAGGCTACGGTAGACAACCGCTGGGCTCAGGCCCTTATCGGCTAGTCGAATGGCAAGAGGGCGAGCAACTAATTGTAGAGCGGAACCCCTATTTCCATGGCCCCACACCGGCCTTTGAACGACTGGTGTTTGTATTTACTGGCGAAGAGTCCACGTTAAGCGCGGCCCATGCTGGGCAGCTCGACCTTGCCGCTGTGCCACCAGCACTCGCCACCAACCTACCAAGCGATATGCAGCGCATCGTCATGGAAAGCGTCGATAATCGAGGTATTTTGTTTCCTATGCAGCCTGCCACGGGCGAGCAGGCCGCGTCTGGTGCGCCTATCGGTAACGATGTTACTGCCGATAGTGCGATACGCCGGGCGGTTAATCTTGCCCTTGATCGAAACACTCTCGTTGACGTCGCTCTTAATGGTTTTGGACGCCCCGCATTTGGCCCTGCCGATGGGCTACCCTGGAGCCTGGATGACGAAGCCTTTACAGCGCCCAACCGTGACCGTGCCAATGCGCTACTCGATGCAGCAGGCTGGGAGCGCCATGCCGACGGGCTACGCTATAAAAACGGCCAGCCCGCCCGTTTTCGCTTGACCTACCCTGCCAGCGACACCACTCGCCAACTGCTCGCCCAGGTAAGCGCCGAGATGGTACGCCCACTGGGCATTGAGATGCAGCCGACAGGCCGCCACTGGGACGAAATACAGCGTGAAGCACTGCACCAAGACGCCATCGTCTTCGGCTTTGGCAGCCACAGCCCACAAGAGGTGTACTACCTGTTTCATAGCCAGCACGCGGGGTTTGGCTTCTATAACAGTGGCTATTACTCAAACGCGACGGTGGATAGCCACCTAGAAGCCGCTCAAGCGGCCGCAGGGGCAGAAGAAGCTAACCGCCACTGGCAAGCCGCCCAGTGGGATGGCAATACGGGCTATGGCTTTAGGGGCGATACTAGCTGGGCATGGATGGTTAACCTAGCCCATGTATATGCAGCCAACACCTGCCTTGACCTTGGGGAATTAGGCATTGCGCCTCACGGCCACGGCTGGCCGATTACCGCCAACCTGCTTGAATGGCGCTGGACGTGCGATTGATTAAGACACTGGCAAGCCGCTTAGTACGGCTAGCATTGGTATTGCTGTGCGTCGCTATAGTGACGTTTGGGTTAGTCATGCTCTCGCCTATTGACCCTGTGGATGCCTATCTTGGCCCTCAAATGGCACAGGTAAGCCCCGAACAGCGCGCCCTAATCGCTGAAAGGTGGGGCTTTGATGCCTCGCCTGCCGTTCAATTTGGTCATTGGCTAAGCCAATTGCTAAGTGGCGAGTTAGGCTGGAGTCATATCTACAATCAACCGGTTAGCGAAGTTATCAATCAGCGTTTCCAACGCTCTTTTATCTTGCTGGGTAGCGCTTGGCTAATGTCGTTGCTTGTTGGCTTTGCGCTGGGCGTCATCGCCGGTGCGAAAGAAGGCTCACCACTCGACCGGCTGATTAGTGGCTACGCCTATGTCACCGCCTCAACGCCTGCTTTTTGGCTTGGCATGTTGGCTGTACTACTGTTCTCCGTTTATCTCGGCTGGACCCCGACCTGCTGCGCCGGGCCGGTGGGCGTACTCAACCAAGACGTTAGCATGCTGACTCGATTGCACCACTTAGTACTCCCAATGATGACACTGGCCCTGCTAGGCATCGCCACCATCACCCTTCACACCCGCGCACGCATGATAGCGCTGATGAACTCCGACATCGCCCTTCACGCTTTTGCCCAAGGAGCCAGCCGATCAGATATCGCCTGGCGTCATGGCCTACGTCATGCCAGTCTCCCGGCACTAACGCTCGCTTTTGCTTCGCTGGGAGAGTTGTTTGGCGGCTCAATATTAATCGAGCAGGTATTTGCCTACCCCGGCCTTGGACAAGCCACTGTTGAAGCAGGACTACGTAGTGATGTTCCGCTACTGCTTGGGATAGCGCTGTTTACCGCGCTGTTTGTCAGTGTCGGCAATCTGATCGCAGATAGCCTGTATCCACTTATCGACCCACGCATGGCACAGGAACAGCCATGAGGATGATCCAACCACGCTTAGCCGCCGCTGGCTATATTGGCCTTCTACTCATAGTATTGGTTTTGCTGATAAGTAGCCCATGGTGGGCAGGTCATAGCGCGGCACAAATGCAGTTTGATGCGCGCCTTATGCCACCGAGCACCAGCCATTGGCTAGGCACCGACGCTTTGGGACGCGAGCTATGGTCGCGAACACTGGCTGGGTTAAGGCTCAGCTTTTGGGTAGGACTAAGCGCTGCGCTACTCGGCACACTCATTGCGTTAACACTAGCGACGCTAGCCACACTTTCAACCACGCTAGATGCGCTAGTTAGCCTGCTGATTGACACACTGCTAAGCGTACCGCATCTGATATTGCTACTACTGTTAGCCTTTGCTTTAGGTGGTGGTACACAGGCAGTGATTATTGCCGTGGCGCTTACCCACTGGCCAAGTTTAGCCAGGATACTGCGGGCGGAGCTCTTTTCCCTACGCCATGCCCCCTATGTCGCTATTTCCCAGGCACTAGGAAAAAGCCGCCGTTTTATTTTAGTACACCACTTACTCCCCCATTTAATTCCCCAGTGCATTGTTGGCGCGCTGTTGTTGTTTCCTCACGCCATTCTGCATGAAGCCGCTCTGACTTTCCTAGGCGTAGGTTTAGACCCAACCCAACCCGCTATCGGGGTATTACTCGCCGATGCTATGCGCTACTTAACCGGGGGCTTTTGGTGGTTAGGGGTATTCCCAGGCCTAGGGTTACTGCTGATGGTGCTATCGATTGATCGTTTAGCGGTGCAATTGCGTCGCGCTCTATAACGGGAGGGAGCTAGCATGCTGTATATAGAGAACCTGACGCTGCAATTGCCCTACTACAAGCACTGGTGGCGACGAGAGTGGACCACCTGCGTTGATAACCTGTCGTTAAGCATACACCCCGGTGAAGTACATGCCGTCATTGGTGCATCCGGCGCAGGCAAAAGCCTGCTAGCCTACACGATTATGGGATTACTGCCGGAAGCGGCAAAAACCAGTGGTCAGCTATTTTTTAAAGATACGCCATTGACCGCTGAGCGCCAGCGCCAGCTAAGAGGCCGCCAGCTGGCCCTCATTCCGCAATCGCTCAATGCCCTAGACCCACTCGCTAGTAGTCAACGCCAAGTCAGTTGGGCGGCTCGCCGGGCAGGGCAAAGCAAAACCGTTGCTTGGCGCAGCGCAGAGCGCACACTAAATCATTATCAGCTCAATCATCACGCCCAGCGGGCATACCCCCACCAGCTTTCAGGCGGCATGGCGCGGCGTGTTTTAGCCGCCATGGCCCAAATAGGTAACGCTAGCCTGATTATTGCCGACGAACCAAGCGTAGGTTTAGACCCTCAACAGCGCGATCGTGTATTGGCCGCTCTAAAGGCGCTCGCGCTTGAGGGGAAGGCCATCATGCTAATTACCCACGATTTGCGCCATGCGTTACCCATAGCCGACCATGTAACGATATTGCGCCAGGGAAAGTGCATTGAAGCCACCCCTGCCATTGCCTTTCAAGGCAATGGGGAACAGCTTAAAAGCACCTATGCCTGCGCGCTATGGAATGCTCTGCCCGACAACACCTTTAGTACTCAGGTGCGTGCTAACGAAAGTGCCACTCATGCTGATGCCATCGACCTGTCTAAGGAGCCAACCATTGCTTGATGCGCAAAAAATCACCTTTGGCTTCCGTTCTCAAGCACCTCTATTAACGCAACTTTCGCTATCACTTGAGCGGGGAGAATGGCTAGGGCTAAGCGGTGACTCAGGGGCAGGCAAATCTACGCTGGGAAAACTCTTGGCTGGCTTACTGCGGCCACAACAGGGTGAGATTTATGCCGACGATAAGCCATTACTCTCTCGTGGACTGCGGCCGGTACAGTGGCTGCCGCAATCACCGGAGCTTGCCGTCAACCCACGTTGGCGAGTAAAGAAAGTACTCTGCGAGGCATGGTGCCCTTACGAATCATTAATACAGGACTTTGGCATCCAACCTGATTGGCTATCGCGTTATCCAAGTACCTTATCTGGCGGAGAATTACAGCGGGTATGCGTATTGCGGGCGTTAGCCCCAGGTGTGCGCTATCTGATCGCTGATGAAATCTCAACCATGCTCGATCCCATCACCCAAGTGGAGCTATGGCAGGCAATAAGAAAAGTTGCCGACCGCCACCAACTTGGCGTGTTAGTGATCAGCCATGACGCAGCACTGCTAGCGCGATTGTGTACTCGACGCCTCCATTTAGCCCAAGGTACGCTTAGCGCAGTTCACGACGCTCGAAGCGCCATAAACCAATGCTAATGATTAGCGTGACGCAAAGCAGTAGCCAAGACCCCACCGCTACGCCCTGCCACTGCGCCCAACGCCAAAATGGTTCTAGCCAGAATCCACCAATACTTGCCCCGAGGTAGTAAAACACTAAGTACAGCGCTGAGGCACTGCCCCTAGCACCTTGTGCATAGCGACCCACCCAGCTAGAGGCCAGGGAGTGTGCTAAGAAAAAACCAAACGCGTTAATGGTGAGACCAACAATAATCAGCGGCAGAGAATTGGCCAGCGTTACCGCCGTACCTAGCATCAAAATTAAGATGCCCACGCTCATGCAGCTCGCGGGTGAAAAACGTCCGGCTAATCGGCCTGATACCGTAGAGCCAAGCGTCCCCCCCAGATAGGTCAGGAAAATCAGCCCCAAGCTGCTAGCCGCTAATTGATAAGGCTCACCAGCCAAACGGAATGTGATATAGCTGTACTGATTGATAAAAATGAGAAAGTTAATTCCGCCCAGGCAATAAGCCGCCAACAGCACCGGCGTGCTCAAATGCCCAAGCAGATCACCGGCCGCTTGGCGAAATTTAAAACGCTTGGGTGTAAAGGCTCGACTATTGGGTAGCAGTCGCCAAAAAACCGCGCACCCGATTACCGTCATGATTCCTACCGCTAAAAATGCCGCCGAGGGGCCACCTAAGGTCGCCGCCCCACCGCCTACAATTCGGCCACTAATACCGCCCAGCGAATTGGCGCCGATATACAGACCAACCGCACTGAGCAAAGCGGGCTTTTCAAACTCATCTCCCATCCATGCAATCGCAACGGCTGGCAACCCGCCCAACACAAAACCCTGCAGTAAACGCAGCAATAATAAGCTTTCGAACGTAGGTGCAAACGCCAATGCGAGGGAGAGACCGCCTGCTAAGAGCAACGTGATGCGCATAATAGCCTCACGGCCAATCGCATCAGACAGGGGGCCAAATATGAGTAGCGCGAAAGCAAGGGAAAGCGTGGAGGCGGACATCAAAAAACTAACACCTAAGGTAGATACCCCATAGGTGTCCTTCAGCCCGGGGAGCAGCGGTTGCGGGACATATAAGTTGATAAAAACAAGGAACGACCCTAGGCAAAGAGCCGCAGTCGCGCGCCACCAGGCGCGCGTTCTAGCCTCGATCATATGATGTCCACACTAAGCAAAACTGATAGCAGACATTTACGGCATATAGCGGTTACTAAGCTGGGCTAAATTGGTCGGCTCTAGCGCGCGCCGAGACTGCCAATAGTAGCGCTGCCAGTAGCTGTTATCCAAACGAGAGATCATGACTCCCTTGGAAGAGGACGCGTGTAAAAAACGGCCATCCCCTACATAAATGCCCACATGGTTGTATCGACCTGGGGGGCGGAAGAAGACCAGATCGCCCGCCTGCAGCTCTTGGCGGTCGATCGGGCGTCCCTCATGTACTTGATCATAGGTAGAGCGTGGCAGCTCTAAATTAAATGTGTCACGAAACACATTTCTTACCAGAGCAGAGCAATCAATGCCTTGTTTCGAGGTGCCGCCAATTCGGTACGGCGTCCCCGCCCATCGCTGATGCTGCTCTAAAAGTGCTTGCCGAATGATCGTAGGTGGCGGCGTCTGAAGGCTACGCAGTTGGCCAGTGGCGTTACTGACCGGGGACATTGCGAGGTTTTCACCTTCTGCCAATCCCGGCAGCGCCATTGAGAAATAATTCTCGGGTGGCTCCATGCCCTGGCGTGAGGCGGAGCCCGCACAACCAGTTAAAACAGCGACAACAGCACAAACACTTACAACACGGACAGCGGTCACAGCGGGGTGTGGTGACGCAACCATGCGATTAACCTCGTAACAATAAAAATATTTAATGGGAATGAGGTATGAAAAAACTCATTTTTTTCAAACCCTGGACTATAAGCTAATTACCCTGTGCTTGGCGAGCTTCAATGCAAAATTCGCTGATCGCCCGGTAACGTATCGATATGTAGCGGCGCAAAGTGGCGCGGTTTATTACCAGGAAAATCAAGGCTCGCCCAGGGACCAGCCAGTATAGGGGCGCCACACAACCATGCGACTAACGCCTGCCGAAACCCAGCCAGAAAGCTTTCTCGCTCAGGTGTTTCGCCCATAAAAAACGAAAAACCGGCGTACATTCCCGCGGAGTACTCTTGCCAGCCAGAATAGTGATTAGCCGCCAGCTTATAAGCACGATCCAACACGTCGGCAAACGCTTGCCGGTCTAACCAACCAAGCTGGCGCGCCGCAATGGCGAGGTCGACTAATTGAGCAATGTCCCAGGCAGCCATATCTACATCGTTACAACCATCTTCATTACTTTGCACCCGACGCAGGCGGAGCAGATGATGGCGCTCCTCCTCGGCACAATCACCCGACTCTAAAATAGCGATTTCGGCATCTAAGCGATCAGGATTAAGTGTGTAGGGCGCATAGTTAATCTGGTACTCCTGACGATCCCCAGATTCGAGCATGAAGGTCAAGAATTCCTGCATGTCATCAGCACTGGTCAGATGATAATGGCTTTCCACCCATTCACGGATATCAGCGCACTCTCTAGGGCTTTCCACTTGAGGCTCACTCCACACAGCGCTATTAAGCGGCCCAACCAGCGACATGGCCGTAAAATGACTTAGCGTTGGCCGTTCACCAGGTTCACACCACGCATCAGGATGCCAATTCAACCAATGGAAAAGACTGCCGGGATCCTCTAAGTGCCAGGCAATTTCATTAATTAATGAATCGTGCTCCGGCTCTGGTAAGCAGCTTTCCCAAGCAAACCATGCTTCAAGCAAACGCTTTGGTGTGGCATAAAAGCGACACAGGCAACTACGCAAAGCGCTGGCATGCGTCATCAGTGGTTCACGCTCAAAGAGGCTGCTGTCCAGCACCATATGTAAGTAGAACGCGAACTTCTCTGCCATATGAATAGTGGCAGCATGACGGCTAACCCCTTTTACTGCATTACGCTGCTTTAGCTCGTCAGGCGTAGGCTGACCAAACGGCGTCTGCGATGGCGGTATAACGCCATGAACGGCGTCTGCGGCAAGCTGATTAAGATGGTGCGCCTGGGCCGGTAGCCAATAGCGCACCAACGCTTGGTGCCCCTCATCAGCATGCAGGTCTAACGAATCCTGAAGGTAGACCGCCGCCTCGGCTCGGCGCTGCTCTGAAATAGGCGCTGATGGATTCAACTGGCGCAGCATTACATCCGGTTCTCGCACGCTGGCCAGGGCCAGTAACCAATGATGGGAAGTATTTCTCCACTGTTTAATGCGTTCACGAGACGCGCTCAGCGTTGGCTCATCCAGCAGCGAGCTTAGTGGACATTTCCACGGACTATGAGGCGCCTGCGTCAGGAGCTTATGCCGTGTACTCGGCGTCATACCACGCCGATCGACCCCTTCAAACAAACTTTGGCCTCGCATATAGGCTTTCAGCACCGCGTACCAATCATGGTAACGACGGCTTATTAAGTCAGCCGCATGCGCTGCGAGATCATCAGCCTCCGCTTGGCTTAACCAGCCACAGCAAGCGCCCGCCCACGCCAATTCAACCAGTCGTAGCCAATCCCAAGCGGCCCACTCCAGTGGCTCACCTTGGCTGACGAATGTAGTCAACACCGGTGCATAAGGGGCATCTGCAACAGCACCCCGCTGCCACTCTTGGCGCTGAGCATGATCCATAGTGAGCAGTTCACGGGCTTCGATATCCCAGCTCTGCCGCTCCCCCTGGGCGCTTAACCACAGCATCACTTCAAGCAACTGATCACGATCATGAACCTGCCAGATACGTGCTAGCCATTCAGGGGCGTCTGGCCAGTCAGCAGAACTTGCTGGGTAACTGAGCACAGAGCGAAACAGCGCACATAGACGCCACGGCTGTGCTGATTGGCTCTCTGGCCATAGCGCCTGGGGTTCAGGTAATCGTGCCAGTGCGGCGTCAAGAACTTGCCAAGTGATGCCTTCGCCTTCACTTTCTAAATCCGCTAGCGCCTGACAAGCGTCAATAAAGCGATCATCCGCGCCGGTTTCCCACCCTTTCACGCCAAGCGCTCGGCGCAGGTCGGAAAGCCAAGCGCGCAGATCGCTGTAATCAGACGTAATACGAAGGGTAATATGATGCGCCCACGTTTGCGCCTGAGATTGTGTCAGCCAGCCTGCCGCGCCTGCTAGCGCTGCCCACTCTAGCGCCCCCAATAGTCGATCAGCTTCACCGGCTGGGGCATCCAGCGCAAAAAAGAGCTGATCAGCCAACTCGCCACGGTGTGCAATACCCAGCTGTAGCAGACGTTGTTCGGCCGCTCCCGCATCCACCGTCAGCGGATGCGGCGTAAAGGCCCAATCACACAGCACAAGCTGTTGAGCCCACCAGGCATTCAGTGCATCGGCCAAAAGACACCTCTAAGAAACAGGAAGCTATTAATGAAAATAAAAAAGAGTGAGCAGCCTACACAATAAGGCCGCTTAAAATAAAAAGAGACGCCGTTGTAACGACATCGTCAAAATGGCATTGCTAAGAGGGCATAGTGTAACGGAAAGTGGCGCGCAGGCCGATAGCGATGAAACGTTAAAACGAGGCAAAAAACGAGCACCTAAAACAGCACTGCCCGGCGCAGGGCCGGGCAGCAAATAATGCACTAGGTTGGCTATGCTAAGCGCTTTTAACTTTACTGATTATCCATAACAACACGACTGCACCGACGGTTGCGGTCACCAACGAACCGATAAAACCGCCCGCTTGCAGACCTAACAGGCTAAATAAAAACCCGCCAAGCACTGCGCCAACAACACCGACACCAATATTGCCCAAAATACCAAAACCACCGCCACGCATGATGTTGCCAGCGATCCAGCCAGCCAAACCACCAATAATCAACCACGCAATAAAGCCCATAGTGCCTCCTTGATGTTCACTTTCGTCAGGGTTTTACCTATAACATCTTAACTGCAACGTTTTATCCGCAGTGTTTTACGTATAACTGTTGCTTGTCCTACCATAGCACACGGCGCTACTGTCCTGCCCATTTGATCCCCTTCCTTACAAGGAAACCCTATGATTCCCGATTCTCTCAAGCAATTACTGTCCGATGTAGACGGCCACCAGCAGGTAACCTGGCAAGGACGCGACATAGCGCTGTTCAAGATGGCTTGGGGAGAAATGGCCATTAGCCTACAGGGCGCACAAGTGCTGCATTTTGAACCCGCTGACGACACCGGCTGGCTTTGGGTTACCCCCACACCGCAGGCGCTTCCAGGTGCGATCCGTGGTGGTATTCCCCTATGCTGGCCCTGGTTTGGCGACGAACGCTATGCCGATGAAAGCCCTGACCGTAACGGCCCTTTTCACGGGCTTGCTCGTCACGCTCAGTGGCGTTTAGACGCGATTGATGACCATGCTGAAGGTATTGAAGTGCATCTCTCTCCTATCGAGCGTCTACATAGTCAGCTAACCGCTCGCGTCGTCATTCAAGCGAATGCCCAACGCTTGAACGTCGAATTGATTAGCGAAAATATTGGCGAAGTACCGGTCAAAATCAGCGGGGCGCTACATACCTATTTGGCGGTTAGTGATGTGCACCAGTGCCGCCTGGAAGGGTTGGCCGGCGCACGTTATTTAGACAAACTGCGCGGCTTTGGCGAAGACCAACAACAGGGTACGCTGGCTATTCGCGGCGCCGTCGACCGTATTTATCACACCAATGAAGCCGTACTGTTGAACGATGGGCAGCGCACGCTGCGTATTGCCAAACAATCCAGCGACTCCACCGTGGTGTGGCACCCAGACAGCGATTTGCCCAGCGATACGCCAGCCGACGCGGCACGTCACTTTTTTTGCGTTGAAGCTGCTAACACCCGCCTCGATCCAGTATGGCTAGTCCCCGGCGCACAACACCTACTAGGTACGACATTAAGCCGCGGTTAATCCTCGGTTCATCAAGGCTTTGTTATCATCAAAGCAATTAATGTTTTTAAGGGAGACATAATGGATCCACAGCAATGGCTGGAGGCTGCCACCTTTGCCTTTAACCTGATCGGCATGGTGGTATGCTTAGTTGGCTTAACACTTGCGCAAAAAATGCAGCGCCGCTGGCCAGGGTATAGCGTCGCTGTGGTTGGGTTTATCATCGCCACCCTACCCATGCTTTCCCAGGTTGTACTAATAAGGAATTGATAGGATGCGCCAGCCGTTAAGTCGCGAACTGAGCAATTTATTAGAGCGAGGCCGTGACCGGCAATTAAGGCTGGCGGTAACGGGGCTGTCTCAGGCAGGGAAAACCGCGTTTCTAACGTCTCTGGTTAACCAACTGCGCCACGCTGGGGTAGAGGCTCAACTAGACTTGTTACCCGCCGCCCGTGAAGGGCGTTTGCTGGGTGCGCAGCGGTTGAACCAGCCTGACCTTGGCGTGCCGCGTTTCCCCTATGATCCTGGCATGGCGGCGCTACGTGCTACGCCGCCGCGCTGGCCCGAACCCACCCGTGGCATCAGTGAACTGCGCTTACAGCTACGCTACCGCCCTGCCCAACAGGGCTGGTTCACCCCAGATATTGCCCACTTAACCCTCGACTTGTTCGACTACCCAGGCGAGTGGCTGCTGGATTTACCCCTGCTACAGCACGATTTTTACAGCTGGTGCCAGGCGCAGTCACTGCATGAAGGGCCACACCGGAAGGTGTTATTCAGCGAATGGCTAGCGGAGGCTGAACAATTAGACCCTGCCGCCGAGGCTGATGAAGCTAAACTGGCAGCGCTCGCAGATGCCTATGCCCAAGGTCTTCGCCGGGCTAAACAGGCAGGCTTTTCCGATCTTCAGCCAGGACGTTTTTTGCTCCCTGGCGAGCTAGATGGCGCGCCAGTACTGCAATTTTTTCCGCTACCTGAATTAAATGCACCAAAAGAAACCCTGGAAGCACTACCTGATACTAGTATTTACGCCACCTTGGCCGCGCGCTTTCGCTACTATCAGCAGCAAGTGGTACGGCCCTTTTATCGTGACCATTTCCGTCGTTTCGACCGTCAGATTGTGCTGGTCGATGTGCTTGGTGCGCTTAATGCCGGGCCGGAACGCTTTGAAGACCTTTCCCATGCGCTGCGCCAACTGATGCAAAGCTTCGATTACGGCAAGCGCAGCCTGTTAACGCGTCTATTTGCGCCGAAAATAGACCGTCTGGCCATTGCTGCAACTAAAGCTGATCACGTGACGCCCGACCAGCACGGCAATGTTGTGCAACTGCTGGAGGCGTTACTCGCTGAGCCGCTTAAAGACCTGCGCTTTGCCGACATTCCGGTGAAGGCACTGTCACTGGCAGCCATACGCGCCACTGAAGCCCGTGAAGTGCTCCACGAAGGCAAACGCACCCCCGCACTAAAAGGCACTACCCTGGAAGGTGAAGACGTACTGGTCTACCCGGGTGACGTGCCAAACCGCCTTCCGAAACCCGACTTTTGGCAGCAGCAAGGCTTCGACTTTCCCAGCTTTCGCCCCATGTCTATTGACAGCGAAGCGCTTTCACACATCCGCATGGACGCCGCTATCGACTGGCTGATTGGAGATAAATTGATATGAGTAATCCTCAGCCGCGCCGGGATTTTCAAACAGAAGAAGCACCCGCCCCCAACCCCGAACAGTTGCGGCAGCGTGAAAGCTTTGCCGCGACTGAATCGCATCAGCCGCTGACTCTCCAGGCAGACATCAAAGCACTTCCGGAAGCGAGCCTGAGCACACCCCGAAAGCGCCGTTGGGGGTTGATGTTTGCCCTGGTCGGCGGTGCTACGTTGGGCAGCGTAGAACTGGCCACCGGCATTCCAGACGCCTTTTCCCAGTCACAGTGGATGACCATGGCTTGGCAGCTGTTTGGCATTAGCTTGATTGGTTTAGGCGGCTTGTCGTTGTTGAAAGAGCTTGGCCGTCTGCGCCGCTTAAAGCGCCATGACCGATTACGCCATGACCTCGCCGAGCTGCCACAGCGCTCTACCAAGCAAGCCCAATCCATGGCAGAGCAGCTCAAGCGCCAGCTAAAACTGAGCGACGATGATCCTCATTGGCAGGCATTTCAACGCGCCTGCCAGCCCCACCATAGCGGTGAAGAGATACAAACACTGCTGCGCTACCACCTACTGGCACCCCGCGACCGCGAAGCCCAACGCCTGATTACCCGTATGTCTGGCGAAACGGCCATTATGGTGGCTATCAGCCCACTTACATTGGTGGATATGGCACTGGTGGCCTGGCGCAGTCTTGCCATGGTCGACAGACTCTGCCGCCTTTACGGACTTGAGCTTGGTTACGCTAGCCGTCTACGACTGTTTCGCAATGTGCTGCATAACATGGCTTTTGCGGGAGCCAGTGAACTGGCCACTGACGCCAGCATGGATATGCTTTCGCTTGATTTGGCAGGCAGGCTTTCCGCCCGTGCGGGCCAAGGCTTGGCCACAGGCCTACTGAGCGCCCGTTTAGGGCTACGCGCCCAGCGTCTATGTCGCCCGGTGGCCTTTACGGATGAAGAGCAACCCAAGTTGGCCGATCTACGCCAAGACCTGTGGAGGCAAATCAAACGGCTCGATAAAGAGCCCGTTGCACAAGATCGTTAAACGGGATGGTTCGAGGCGATCCAATCGAGAAACGTGCGTTTGCCAGCCCCATTGTCATTTGGGTTGGCATCAATGATGCCGTAACCATTAGGCGTCGCCAGACTGAGATGCTTCAGTCCGACCAGCATGCCACGCTCGAGCATGTCTTCGACTAGCCCTCTCCAACCCAGCGCTACGCCTTGCCCTGCAATCGCCGCTTGAATCAACAGCGTATAGTTATTGAAATCCAGTTCGGAAGATTGCCCATAAGGCGCCCCACCCATTTGCTTGAAGTATGTCGGCCAATCCAGCCAGTGCTGCCGTTGATCAGCGGTAAGGGTCAGCAGGGGGACTTCAGCAAGCGATGAGAGCTGTTCCAAAGGGCCGTACTGTTTCAAAAAACCAGCACTACAGACGGGAAAAACCTCTTCCTGAAACAATGGAGAAGCGTTTTTCATCCCCCGTTCATCACAGAACATAATGGCCACATCGACCTCTTGCCCTCTCCAATCAAAGACTTCCTGGCTAGTTAAAATGCGCACGTCGATATTGGGGTGCTGCTGCCGAAATATCGGCAGCCGCGGCATCA
>NZ_JABUZF010000170.1:123157-129040 GCF_014897885.1 Halomonas sp. 3D7M
GTTCGATCGTTTCCTCGATGATCGAAAATCCCTCCTGAACACTGGCAAACAGCGCATGACCAGATTCGGTCAGTCGCACGCCACGGTATACCCGGTCAAAAAGCCGCAAGCCAAGCTCTTCTTCCAACGCCCGAACCTGCTGGCTGACCGCCGACTGGGTCGAACGCAGTTCATGAGCTGCTGCAGTAAAGCTCAGATGTCTGGCTGCTGCCTCAAAGACTCTCAATCCATTCTGCGACACCCTTTTACCCGCCGCTGACATTAGCTCACCTAATGGGAAACATTAAAAAATAGCCAGTTTACAGCATAACGGATTAGCAGAGAGACTGGTTAAGAATTGATACGCGCCACGACCTGGAGTTTCTGCACATGACTGCTCGACAACCTAACATTCTCTTTCTGATGGCCGACCAGATAGCAGCCTCAGCGATGCCCTTCCACGGCCACCCCATCGTAAAGACTCCCCACCTCTCACGATTGGCAGACGAAGGGGTAGTGTTCGACTCAGCCTACTGCAACACCCCGCTGTGCGCGCCATCTCG
Source organism: Halomonas sp. 3D7M (assembly GCF_014897885.1). Lineage (NCBI taxonomy): Bacteria > Pseudomonadati > Pseudomonadota > Gammaproteobacteria > Oceanospirillales > Halomonadaceae > Halomonas > Halomonas sp. 3D7M. The sequence continues at coordinate 123,700 of NZ_JABUZF010000170.1, forward strand.
TTTTACGCTGATGGCCGGTCAATTGCCGTCACGCATTGGAGGTTATGACAATGCCGCTGATTTTCCAGCGGACACTCCCACTTTCGCCCATTATCTACGCGATGCTGGTTACTACACCGCCCTCACCGGCAAGATGCATTTCTGCGGCCCTGACCAGTTGCATGGTTTCGAGGAACGGCTGACCACCGACATCTACCCGGCCGACTATGGCTGGTTTGTCGACTGGGAAAACTTTCATGAACGGCCTAGCTACTACCACAATATGTCGTCGGTGATTCAGGCGGGGCCATGCGTGCGCTCCAACCAGCTCGACTTCGACGATGAAGTCGCTTTCCGCGCTAAGCGCTTTCTTTACGATTATGCCCGCAATGGCGAGCAGCGTCCCTTCTGCCTGACCGTTTCAATGACGCACCCACACGACCCTTACACCATCCCTAAGGAGTACTGGGACCGCTACCAGCACGACGCCATCGACATGCCACGGGTGCCCTATTCACGAGAGCTGATGGATCCACACTCCAAGCGGCTGCGTCATGTTTACCAGTGCGATGAGGGCACCATCAACGATGAGCAAATCCGCAACGCGCGCCATGCTTATTATGGGGCGCTAAGCTATGTCGACGATCAAATCGGTGACGTGCTTAAAGCGTTGAAGGAGACTGGCCTCGATGAAAACACCATCATTGTCTTCTCCGGTGATCACGGTGATATGCTCGGCGAGCGCGGCCTGTGGTACAAGATGAGCTGGTTCGAGGGCTCGGCACGCGTGCCAATGATTATCCATGCGCCACAACGCTTTACTCCAGGCAGGGTGCGTGAGTCGGTGTCGACCATGGATCTGCTGCCAACGTTTGCCGAACTAGCCCACGGTGGAAGTGCACCGGAGTATGCCGTGCCGATTGATGGTCGCAGCCTCTTGCCGCACCTGACGGGTAACGGTGGTCACGACGAGGTAATCGGCGAGTATCTTGGCGAAGGGGCTATTGCACCGCTACTAATGATTCGTCGCGGTCGTTACAAATTCGTCCACACTGCACCAGACCCAGATCAGTTATTCGATCTCGAAGCTGATCCGCTAGAGCTCAACAATCTCGCCGAAAGCCCTGCTTATCAGGAATTATGTAAGGAGTTTCGCAATGAGGTCGCCAGTCGCTGGGACTATGAGCAAATGCATAATGAGGTGATTGCCAGTCAACGGCGCCGCAAACTGGTTTCGCGGGCCCTTAAGCAAGGCAAAGTGACGCCATGGGATTATCAGCCTACTTTCGATGCCAGTACCCAGTATATGCGTAACAACATCGACTTGGACGACCTAGAGCGTCGAGCACGTTTATCAGCCACCGCCTCCGTAACAAACAACCGTTGATTCATCATTTAACCACTACCACCCTAAAATAAAGATGATAAGACGGCGGATGCGCCCATTATTAATAATAAGGGAAATTCTATTATGAGCACTAAAAGCGACCCTGAGTCGCCGCCTATGGCTAGTGATATGCAAACCGACTACGTGGTCGGGCAGGATAATATCGAGGGGAGCTTTGGCCCCATCGGATTTGATATCCATAATCGCGTTTTTGCTGTATCCGCCCTTTCTTCGGTCGTGTTTATTATCCTTACGCTGCTATTTCCTGAACGCGCAGGGAGCATTTTTCAGTCGATCGTCGCTTTTTCCACGGGAACCCTGGACTGGTATTTCATGATCCTGGTGGATTTCTTTATTCTGTTTTGCTTGGCACTCGTGGTCTTGCCTTATGGATCAGTCAGGCTAGGGGGGCCTGACGCTCGCCCGGATCATAGCTATCTTTCTTGGTTTGCAATGCTGTTCACTGCTGGCATTGGCATCGGCTTACTGTTTTTTGGCGTTCTAGAGCCGGTTTATCACGCCAATGTTTCGCTGCCTTTAGGTATTACGTCGCCCTTCGGAAGTGACGGAACACTGAACCCAGACGCTATTGCTGATGCTAGTGCCATGGGGCTTGCGGGCACCTATCTTCACTGGGGGCTGCATGGCTGGGCAGTGTATGTTGTGATGGCTCTTGCACTGGGCATTTTTACCTATAACAAAGGCCTGCCATTTTCGATACGTTCAGCATTTTTTCCAATTCTGGGCGAACGTGTTTGGGGCTGGTGGGGTCATGCCATCGACATTCTGGCAGTGTTTGCCACCCTCTTCGGACTGGCCACATCCCTTGGGCTTGGCGCACAACAAGCGAATGCGGGGATGAACTTCGTCTTTGGCATGGAGGTAAACACCACCACCCAGGTGATGGTCATCGTGCTGGTAACGGCAGTCGCGCTAGTGTCAGTATGGCGCGGACTAGAGGGCGGCTTAAAGAAGCTGTCTGAATTCAATATGATCCTGGCCGTATTGTTTTTCTTCTTTGTATTGTTTGCCGGCCCTACGTTGATTGCGCTAAGCGGTTTTATGTCCGGGCTTGTCACCTATGTTGCTGACTTCCTGCCTCTATCTGCCCCTTTCGGCCGTGACGATGATGCCTACCGTCAATCCTGGACTATTTTCTACTGGGCGTGGTGGATCAGTTGGGCACCTTTCGTCGGCATGTTTATCGCCCGCGTGTCACGAGGCCGTACAGTGCGAGAGTTCGTGCTCTGTGTGCTGCTTGTTCCCAGCTTGTTCATCTTTATTTGGATGGGCGTCTTTGGCGCTACGGCGTTAGATCAGCTCTACGCAAACCCCGCCAGCAGCTTGGTTAAAGAGTATGTTATCGACAACTACAGACCTGAATTATCGCTATTTGGCATGCTTAATGAGCTGCCTCTGACAGGTATTATGTCCACCTTAGGTATCGTGTTGGCACTGATATTCTTTGTTACCTCGTCAGACTCGGGGTCTTTGGTGATCGACACTATCACGGCCGGCGGAAAAATTGACGCTCCCCGCCCACAGCGCATGTTTTGGGCAATTGTTGAGGGGCTTATCGCTATCGTACTGCTGATTGGTGGCGGCTTATCAGCGCTTCAGGCAGGCGTGACAGCAACGGCCATTCCATTCTCAATTGTTATGCTGCTGATGTGCTACTCGATCATTAAAGCGCTTAATGGCGAGTTAAAGCATATGCGCCGCTAACGAGGACATTAGGACGATAGTAAAGAGCCTCTGCTAACATCAGCAGAGGCTCTTTACTTATCAGTACGACATAACACTAACGCTTCAAGCCAAGCGCTGTTCAGTCTCGGCATCAAACAGCACGGCGCGGGCCATATCGACGCGTAGCGACAAGCGTTCGCCGGGGGCAATTGCGCATTTAGGCCCTACCCTAGCGGTGATTTCCTGCTCTCCCAGCGGCAGGCGTAGCAGAATATCAGCACCTGTCGGCTCAACGACGCTTACCTTGGCCTCCATTAATGTCCCTTCCGCCTGCTCGCTCAGCCGAACATCCTCCTCGCTGAAGTGTTCTGGTCGCAGCCCAAGAATAATTGGCTTATTCAGCTGTTCCACAAGCCCCGCTGCGTTGCGTCCAGAGGGCCATGGCAGCAAGAGATCGTCTTCATCAGGGGTGGCAATACGTAGTGCATAGCCATCGTCCGCCGCCTCTAGCGTCGCGCGAATAAAGTTCATCGATGGTGACCCCATAAAGCCTGCGACGAACATATCGACCGGGTTGTTATACACCTCATCGGGGCTACCAAGCTGCAGGATATTGCCATCACGCATCACCGCAATGCAGTCGGCCAGGGTCATTGCTTCAACTTGGTCATGGGTGACGTAAACAATTGTGGTGCCTAAGCGCTGGTGGAGCTTTTTAATCTCGGTACGCATATCCACCCGCAGCTTTGCGTCCAGATTTGATAGCGGCTCGTCAAATAGATACACCTTGGGTTCACGGGCCAGCGCCCGCCCCATGGCCACCCGCTGACGCTGGCCACCCGAAAGCTGGGCAGGCTTACGTTCAAGCAGGTGGGAGATTTGCAGCAGGTCGGCCACGCGCTCTACGGCACCGACCCGCTCGGCTTTGGGCACCTTGCGCATTTCCAGCCCAAAGCTGATGTTTTGCCGTACGGTCATGCTGGGATAGAGCGCGTAGGACTGAAACACCATGGCAATATCCCGTTCAGCGGGCGTGCGCCAAGTGACGTCTTCGCCGTCGATATAGATATTGCCGCTAGTCACTGGCTCCAGCCCGGCGATGGCATTCATCAGCGTGGATTTACCACAGCCAGATGGCCCCACCAAAATCAGGAACTCACCGGAGTCAATCGAAATACTGACATCTTTCAGCACCCGCTCGCTGCCGAACTCTTTGCGCACGTTGTGAATTTCTAACGCTGCCATAATGAAAACCCCATTGTATAGCGACTGACAAACTCCACTTAGTTGGATCGGTCAAAAGCAGCCCGTAGCGGGGGTCTTTCGCCATGGATGGCGAAAGTAGCGCCCATGGATGGGTTCACAGCGCCCCCGCCGAGGGCTGCTTCTGACCGTCTAGAAATGGTTGCTGCCATTCACTTAGTTGTTATTAGCCTTTCACGGAGCCTGCCGTCAGCCCGCGCACGAAATACTTTCCGGCCAGCACATACACCACCAGAGTTGGCAGCGCTGCAATCATCGCGGCGGCCATATCGACGTTGTACTCACGCACACCGGTGGACGTATTGACCAAATTGTTGAGCGCCACCGTCACCGGCTGGGTGTTGTGAGCCGAAAACGCTACGCCAAACAGGAAGTCATTCCATATCTGGGTGAATTGCCAGATGACTGACACCACAATAATCGGCGCGGAAACCGGTAATAAAATGCGCCAGAAAATACGGAAGAACCCAGCGCCATCCAGCTTCGCCGCAGAGACCAGCTCGTTAGGAATTCCGACGTAGAAGTTGCGGAAGAACAGCGTGGTGAAGGCAATGCCAAAAACCACATGCACCAGAATAAGCCCTGCACGTGAGCTGGAAAGCCCTAACCAGCCCAGGGTTTGTGCCATTGGCAGCAGCACTACCTGAAACGGGATAAAGCAGCCAAACAGCATCAGCGCAAAGACCAACTCAGAGCCTTTAAAGCGCCATTTGGTCAACGCATAGCCGTTTAACGCCCCGACCATAGTGGAAATCAGCACTGCAGGAATCACAATCGCAAAGGAGTTCCAAAAATAACCGCCGACACCTTCACAGCGCATACCGGTGCACGCTTCTCCCCAGGCTTTCGTCCAGGGCTCAAGGGTTGGATTTTGCGGCAGCGACAGTAACGTCCCCGCACTTATCTCGCTCAACGGTTTGATAGAGGTCATCAGCATGACCACCAGCGGCAGGATATAAAACAGCCCCGCCACAATAAGTACGCCATAAAGCACGGCACGCAACAGCCGTGCGGCGGGCGTTTGCC
>NZ_JABUZF010000158.1:0-4813 GCF_014897885.1 Halomonas sp. 3D7M
CAGCGCCCTCGTGAATAAGGCGGGTTTAGGCGATAGCCGCCTGATAACGACGCTCAACATCTTCCCAATTAACGACGTTAAAAAAGTCTGCTACGTAATCAGGACGCTTGTTCTGGAACTTCAGGTAGTATGCGTGCTCCCAAACATCCAGAACCAATACCGGCGTATTGCCATGCATTAGCGGGCTATCTTGGTTCAGGGTGTTTTCAACAACCAGCTTTTTCTCAGGTGTCACGGAGAGCCATGCCCAACCGCTACCAAAGCGACCCAGCGCTGCTGCCTTGAACGCTTCCTTGAACGCGTCAAGACCGCCTAGCTCGGCTTCAATCGCTTTTGCTACATCACCCTGAGGCTGGCCGCCGCCATTAGGTGACATAATTTGCCAGAACATAGAGTGGTTGGCATGGCCGCCGCCGTGATTAATAACGGCTTGACGCTTCTCTTCAGGTACACGATCAAGATTGGCAACCAGCTCTTCTACCGGCACGTCTTCAAGGCCCGTGCCTTCAAGCGCAGCATTCAAACTAGTGACGTAAGTGTTGTGGTGACGAGAGTGGTGAATCTCCATCGTCATCGCATCGATATGCGGCTCAAGTGCGTCATAAGCGTACGGTAATTCTGGAAGTGTATGTGCCATGCTAACTTCTCCTTAAGTGGCTTTTGTTACGTTCACATAACTAAGTGTGGTCTTACCCCACCTTTTTCAACCATCACGGCTATAATTAATTACCGTGAGTAGCGATTATTGATAACCGATACATTTTATACCCCAGTACCTTAGTCAACTATTGGCAGTTTATCGAATTCATCGCCAATAAAAAAGCCGACTTCTGGTGAAGTCGGCTTTTAGCCAGTTTAGATTCAGTGGCTTATAGCTTGCTTTCAAGCTCCGGCAGAACCTCGAAGAGATCACCCACCAAGCCGTAATCGGCGACTTGGAAGATTGGCGCTTCTTCGTCTTTGTTGATCGCAACAATGACTTTGGAGTCTTTCATGCCCGCCAAGTGCTGAATAGCGCCAGAAATACCCACGGCAATATACAGCTCAGGGGCCACAATCTTACCGGTTTGGCCAACCTGCATATCATTGGGCACAAAGCCTGCGTCTACGGCCGCTCGTGATGCACCAATGGCAGCACCCAGCTTGTCAGCGATGCCGTCAAGCAGCTTAAAGTTTTCGCCGTTGCCCATACCACGACCACCAGACACCACGACTTTAGCACCGCCAAGTTCCGGACGATCGGATTGCGCCAGCTCTTGCTTAACAAAGCTAGACTGACCATTTTCGACCACTACGTCTACCGCTTCTACAGAGGCGCTACCCGTGCTCTCGACCGCATCAAACGCAGTGGTACGCACGGTCATCACTTTCAGTGCGTCGTCGCTTTTTACTGTGGCGATGGCGTTGCCCGCATAAATGGGGCGCAGGAAAGTGTCAGCACTTTCAACGCCAATCACGTCGGACAGCTGGCTAACATCTTTTAAGGCAGCCAAACGCGGCAGTACGTTTTTGCCGGTGGTAGAGGCGCTAGCCAACACGTGGGTATAGTCGCCAGCCAATTCAACCAATAGCGCGCCCATTGGCTCGGCAAGCTGATGGGCGTAAACAGCGTTATCGGCAACGCGAACTTTATTGACGCCTTCAAGCTTTGCAGCAGCATCAGCCGCCGCCTGAACGCCTTCACCGGCCACCAGCACGTCAATGTCACCACCAATCGCCTTGGCAGCAGCAACTACGTGAGCGGTTGCGCCCGCTAACTGACCTTCATGAAGGTCGGCAAGTACCAGAATGCTCATGAGATCAGCTCCTATTAAAGCACTTTGGCTTCGTTTTTCAGTTTGTCGATCAATTCATCTACCGAGGCGACTTTAACACCACCTTTGCGCTCTGCCGGGGACTCCACTTTGAGCAAGCTAACCTTAGAGGCCACTTCAACCCCGTAATCAGCGGGCGTTTTGGTATCCAGCGGCTTCTTCTTAGCCTTCATGATGTCGGGCAGCTTCGCGTAACGCGGCTCGTTCAAACGCAAATCGGTGGTAACGATAGCGGGCAGAGAAAGCGCTACGGTTTGCAGACCACCATCGATCTCGCGAGTAACATTCACCTTGTCACCGTCAACAGCAACCTCAGAGGCAAAAGTACCTTGGGGTAGATTGGTCAACGCGGCCAGCATTTGCCCCGTTTGATTGTTGTCGGTATCGATGGCCTGCTTACCAAGAATCACTAAGCCAGGTTGCTCTTCGTCAACAACCTTAGCTAGCAACTTAGCCACCGCAAGCGACTCAACGCGCTCGTCGGTTTCAATATGAATAGCACGGTCTGCCCCAAGCGCTAGCGCGGTGCGCAACTGCTCTTGAGCCGCCTTGGGGCCAACGGTAACGGCCACGACTTCTGTCGCAACACCTTTCTCTTTGAGGCGCACCGCTTCTTCTACGGCAATTTCGCAGAAGGGGTTCATCGCCATTTTGACGTTGGTAAGATCAACGTCAGAGTTGTCCGCTTTCACGCGGATTTTGACGTTATAGTCGATGACGCGTTTAACCGCGACGAGTACTTTCATAGATTCCTCGCTTGGCTTGTGATGGAAGCCGTTAGCTTGTCTCAGCATCGTACCAACTGATGCTTCTAAAATAGGGGCGACGTGTATTTAAATACGCCACCTTAAAAAATTCATGCAAGCGTTTGATAGGTCTGTAAATGAAAAACCCTATCAATTTGCCACAACCTAGTGACTAGCGACAACACCGATTAACTACGGCCTTGGTCGTAGCAGCGATGTAAACTCCATGGATAAATGGTGCTTTTGCCATCGTAGGGGTGACCTTACAGGGGTATTATGCCTATCATGGGGCATAACCAGAAGCAAACGACCGTTTAAAATTAAGGCCATCTTTTTATAAACTAGTTCTCATAACGCTCATTTGACGTTTGTACAGGCTAGTTTTGGTAAATAATGGCTCTTATGAGAATAAGGAGAAGCCGGGTGGAAAATGTTGAACGCGATGTCATGGACTTCGATGTAGTCATTGTCGGGGCTGGCCCCTCTGGTCTAGCTTCCGCTTGCCGTCTGATGCAACAGGCAAATCAAGCGGAACAAGAGTTGACGGTTTGTGTCGTCGAAAAAGGCTCCGAAGTCGGCGCCCATATCCTTTCTGGTGCTGTCTTTGAGCCCCGCGCACTGGCAGAGCTATTTCCTGATTGGGAAGAGCGCGGCGCACCGCTTAACACACCTGCCGTTCGTGACGATGTTTATCTATTAAAAGATGCTCAAAAAGCGCAAAAAATCCCTAATGCGCTAGTGCCAAAAAGCATGCATAACACTGGCGGCGAGCTTAATCGCTATGTGATTAGCGCAGGCAACCTATGCCGCTGGTTGGCAGAGCAAGCCGAGTCCCTTGGGGTGGAAATATTCCCTGGTTTTGCTGCCCAGGACGTGATTATCGAAGATGATGCAGTACGCGGCATCCTCATTGGTGACATGGGTGTTAGCGCAGATGGCACTCCTAAAGATGGCCATATGCCAGGCATGGAGCTGCGCGCGAAATACACACTATTTGCCGAAGGTGCCCGCGGCCACTTGGGTAAACGGTTAATCAAAGAGTTCTCACTAGATGCTGGTCGTGACCCACAGCACTATGGGATTGGCTTGAAAGAACTGTGGGATGTTCCCGCCGACAAACACGAACCCGGACTTGTGCTTCACGGCTCGGGCTGGCCGCTTGAAAAAGACACTCACGGCGGCTGGTTCCTTTACCACGCGGAAAATCAGCAGGTCGTCGTTGGCCTCATTATGGATCTTGGTTATAAGAACCCCTGGCTGTCACCTTTTGATGAATTCCAGCGTATGAAGCATCACCCGGTGCTTAGCCAATATTTAGAAGGCGGCAAACGCGTTGCTTATGGTGCGCGCGCCATTACCAAAGGCGGTTTTAACTGCCTACCGAAAATGACGTTCCCGGGTGGCCTGTTGATTGGCTGCGATGCGGGCACGCTGAACTTTGCCAAAATCAAAGGCCTGCACACAGCAATGAAATCTGGCATGGTCGCTGCAGAAAGCGTCTTTGAAGCCATTAAGGGGGGTGATGAAGGTGCTCAGGAGCTGGCTAGCTTCACTGAGAAATGGCAGGCTAGCTGGGCCTATGAAGAGCTGAAAGAGAGCGCGAGCTTTGGCCCTGCTATGCATAAATATGGCACGGTAGGCGGCGGTGCTTACAACTTCGTCAATCAACTGCTGGGCAATAAGCTACCCAATGTTCATGACACCACCACCGACCACGGCGTGCTGAAGCCTGCTGCTGAGTTCGAAAAAATTACTTATCCGAAGCCCGATGGCAAATTGTCGTTTGATAAATCGACTTCCGTCTTTTTGTCCAACACCAACCACGAAGAAGACCAGCCCTGCCATCTGCGCCTAGCAGATCCAGAGCTGCCGATTCGCGACAACCTGCCAACCTATGCAGAACCGGCCCAACGCTACTGCCCTGCGGGGGTTTATGAAGTGGTGGAAGATGATCAAGGCAAGCCACGCTTCCAGATCAACTTTCAGAACTGCGTGCACTGCAAAACCTGCGATATTAAAGACCCTGCCCAAAATATTACCTGGGTAGCACCAGAAGGCGGCGGCGGGCCTAACTATCCCAATATGTAACCATCCGACTATGTAATCCGCATCACTAGAGTGCCATACGGCGCGGCCAGTTACGCTGGCTGCGCCGGTGGCTCTAAGCACTCAATCGGCGCGCGTCGAGCAATGAGACGACGCCGGCCAGCCTGTGCAAAGCGCACATTGATGACAGGATCGGAGGGGTTACCT
>NZ_JABUZF010000158.1:4841-16886 GCF_014897885.1 Halomonas sp. 3D7M
CGAGGCCACCTCCCCTTCTCCAAACACGGCATGCATCAAGCGTTGTCCTGGGTAAAAGTGTGCATCAGCCTGATAACCTGCCGCTGCCTCATTGATCTGCGGCGCTGCCAGCTCAATATCCGTTCGCCCTAAGCGCTCAAGATAGCGCTTCACCAAGCTCGGCGATGTTACCTGCACAGCCGTTGCGGGTGTATCTTGGCGCGACAAACATGACGCTACCCGCAAACTATCCTGCCAGGCGCTTTCCGCAATAAAGCGACTAGGCCGATGAACACCCCCATCATGCAGCACCAGCAGTTGCTCTTGAGCGCGTGTAATCGCCACGTAAAACAGTCGTCGCTCTTCTTCTAACCTCTCATCATTGAGCGGATTGTCTCGACTGTAGTGCGGAAAGTCCTCTTCGTTCACTCCGGCAACGGCGACCAACGGCCACTCCAGACCTTTCGCTCCGTGAACCGTGCTAATCAGAACACCGCCAGCCTGGTTCTCCACCGGACGCTCGAGCAGTTCGATAAACGCATCTGGATCTTTCACGCTATCGGCCTGCTCGATAAGCACATCCAATAGACGAACGTCCTCTTCGCCCTTATCGCGCCTTGCCGCTGCTCGCTTCAAGGTTTTTTCCGCTTCGATCGTTTCCACCACATGACTCAGCAGCTTTGCAGGCGGCCAACCACTTAATTTGGGCAGCTCACATAGCAGCGCCCAGCGTTTTTTAAGCGTGCGGCGCTGCAGCGGCTTTAGAGAGGTTAGTACCGGCTCGTGGCGTTCAGGCCAGCGTTGGGTGCTGGCCAGCTGATAGGCAAGCTGCTGAAGCCGCTCACGGGCAACAAAAGGCGTTGGCTGAGAGAGCAAAAGCAAGAGTTGCTCTGGGTCGTGCAGCAGCTCTGGCTGGCGAGACAGTTTCAAATAGCCAGCCAATGCCTGCACGAGAGGGAGTCGGAAAACGAAACGATCTTCTCGTTGAAGACGAAATGGAATACCTGCCTGCAGTAACGCCAACTGAAATGGCACCGAAAGCGCCCAACTACGAACCAGCAAACTAACATCGCTCAACGCGCGCCCCTGCGCTTGCCAATCGACTAAGGCATCAAGCAGCAGTCGGCAGCCCTGGCCGACAGATATATGGGTCTCAGGATTATTAGCATCCGCCAAACAGAGCTGGTCTGGTCGGCGCTGATTAGCCATGATGGCATGGTTTGCGGTCAGCGCCAGCGCGTGGCCATGACGAAACGTGATAGAGAGCGGGTAGTTTGTGGCGCTGCCAAACGTGGCGGTAAAGTTATCCAGCATGGTGTCAGGGCGTGCGCCCCGCCATTCGTAGATGCACTGATTCGCATCACCTACCGCCATCACATTGGCGCTGGAGCCCGCCAACACCGCCAGCAACCGCTGCTGGGCAGTATTAATATCCTGGTATTCATCAATGATCACATGATCAAGAAAACCTTCCACACGACTGCGCAAGGTCTGTTCGGCTTCTAACACTTGCAGGGGCCGATAGAGCAAGTCAGCGTAGGTCATGACGCCTTCAACGTGCAGCAGCCGTTCAGCTTCATCAAATGCGCTGGGAAAGTAGTCAGTATCCGGCTCGTAATTAAGACGCTTGTAAAGTACATCAGCCGATAGCATTTCCGCTTTTACCAGCCCACAGAAGTGAGCAAGCGCTTCTAATCGATCACCTTCGATAGCCGCATCGCGACGCTCAACGGCATCGTGAAGCACATTCAGGCTTGCCTGACGTAACAGGCGCTCTAGCTGCCAATCAGCAGACAGCAGGCGTCTCGGTGCAAGCGCCCCCCAGCGACACAGACTCTGCGTCAACCGATGACCAAGGGAGTGAAAGGTGCGCACATCTGGCAATGGTTGCCCTTGAGGCGCCATGCTGATCAGGCGGCGTTGAAAATCGTCTCGGGCTGAGCGGTTAAACATCAGCACCAGCATACGCTTCGGCGATACACCAGACGCCAACAGGTGGAGCACCCTTGCCGCCATGGTGGTGGTCTTACCCGCCCCTGCAACAGCAGCTACGCGGGCATGCCCCTCGCGATGCTGGACAACGGCTTGCTGTTCAGCGGTTAACTTCACGTCACCTCGCCTGGCATCGCATCATTGGCATTAAACTGACCTAAGACATACCAAGATCCTGCGCTGTAGAGTCGGCATTGGCATTCGCCGTCGTCTGCCTCGCTCAGCGTGGCCTGCTCTACCAATCGATAATACACATTGCGATGCAAACGAGCCGCTAGCCCAAAGCGCACGATACACTCAGGGGCAAGGACACCCTCAGGCGTTTTGGAGAGACTAAGCGGATGCTCTGCATCCACACGCACAACGTCATCGAATTGGGTCGTCAGCCACCAGGCATCATCGTGAAAATCTGCTTCTACCGCCACGAACGGGCAGTCAACCACGGTGACACGCCAACGCTCAACAGGCGTTACCAGGCAATAGCCATCGGCATCGCGGCGTAATAGGCTCGCTAACAACCGTGGTATGGCAAGGCGCTCAAACGGCTTTCCTTCATGCAGCCACGTGCCATCAGCCTGAATAACGATATCAATATCGCCACTAAGTGCTGGCTGCCACTGATCAACGGGGGGAATCGTCGCCGAACCGTTAAATTGCTGCATAAGCCGATCAATATTCATCGCTTACCTCCCAGGCTGTGCTTACAGCCACTTATACCACTAAACCGGACTGCGCCAACGCTTGCTTTACGTTATCAGGTGCATCGGGCACGGCAGCGCGGAACAGATGATAAAAATTGGCGGTGGTTTGCATCGCCACTTCATCAACGCTGATCCCTCGTTCTTTAGCGATACACTCTGCCACCTCAACCACCCAAGCGGGTTCGTTGGGCTTGCCACGATAAGGAACAGGCGCCAAATAAGGGCTATCGGTTTCAATCAGCAGCCGGTCAAGCGGCAGTTTTCTGGCCAGCTCTCTAAGCGACGCAGCATTGCGGAAGGTAATAATACCCGATAGCGAGATATAGAACCCAAGCCGCACAGCTTCACGCGCCATGTCTAAATCTTCAGTAAAGCAGTGCAATACGCCACCTACCTCTGGATTAGTGTGCTCACGCAGCAATGCTAAGGTGTCTTCTTTCGCTTCACGGGTATGAATAATTACCGGCAGCTCTAGCTCATTGGCCGCAATTAAATGGCGCTTAAATCGCTCGCTCTGGACCTCTACGGGCACGCTGTCCTGATAGTGATAATCCAGCCCTGTTTCACCGATGGCGACGGCATCGTACTGCTCAGCAGCATCAACAATATCGCTGACGCTTGGCTCTTTCGGAGCCTGATGAAGTGGATGCAGTCCCGCCGAAATAACCACGTCGTGGTGCTCACGAGCGATTGCCGCCAACCCCGGCATCTCCTCAAGCGTCACCGCAACAGCTAAGAACTGGCTCACATTAGCAGCACGAGCAGCCGCCAGCGTTGCGGCAATATCACCGTCGTGGGTTAGCTCAGATAAACGGTCTAAATGGCAGTGGGAATCAACAAACATGCAGCTCTCTTAAATTCTCGTAAACAGGTGAAGGGCAGGCTTTGTTCAGTGTTATTGCGGTGCTAACTCGCGGCTATCAAAGCGTAAAGGACGGAGGTGCTTTATCTAATTGGCCAGCCAACAACGTTTCAATGCGATCACGTACTGAGTAGTCCTGCTGGCTGAAATGTACCCCAATACCTGGCATTCGCTGTCCACTCACGCCCTCAGGAGAAATCCAAACAACATGGCCGGAGATAGAAAGACGTTCACTCTCTCCTGGCAGGGTCAGCAATAGATAAACCTGCTGTCCAAGTCGATAGAGCGCTTTAGTCGGGACAAAAATACCGCCTCTATCTAGAAAAGGCATATACGCGGAAAGTAACGTCGGTATATCCGGCATTGTCAAAGAAAGCGCTTTTTGAACCGTCATAACAGCCTCCTTGGCAACAACCCTATGGCAACAACGTTAGGAGCGTAACAGCGCCGACCAGCGCACCAGCCACGCTTCAAGCACTAGCTGAGGGTTTGGGTTAGCGCCGACTGCGAATAAACGGCGCTGCTCTCGGGCATAATCCAGTAATCGGAACCAATCCTGCACCCGTCCATTTTTCATCGCTTGACGGTATAACGGCTCTAAATCGGGGTTATGCAGCACCGAGGTTTCGCCAGACAAACCCAGCCGGATCAAGTCTTCAAGCCAAGCAATACCGTACCACAAGATGGCATCAATGGCCTGACGATCAAGCCTAGCAGCCTCTGAAACAGGCTCAGCACCACGCACTAACTGCTCGAAACTGTCATGTATTTGATGGCGAAGTGCGCGCTCCTCAGGCGTTGCCAACTCCACTGCAAGCAGCGGCAAGCCACCCGACACTCGCCACCAAAAATGTGCTTCGTCGCTGCCAAGTTTTTCAGTCAACCAGCCTTGGCAATCCTCAAAGGGAACACTGGCTAATGGCCACTGCTGACAGCGGGAGCGAATCGTGGGTAGCGTTCGCGAAGGCACGTCTGACAGCAGAATAAATAGCGTTTTATCGCCGGGCTCTTCAAGGCTTTTGAGCAGTGCGTTTGCCGCTGCAATATTCATTGCTTCCGCGGGGGAGATCACGATCACACGATAACCCCCCTGCTGCGCGGTTTGCGAAACAAAGCGGTTTACATCACGTATGGGATCAATGCGAATCTGGCGCTTACCCTCTTCTGGAGAAATGCGCATCAAGTCGGGGTGGTAGCCTGAAGCCAGCATGGCACAGCTATGACAATGACCGCAGGCTAGCTCGCCAGGTTGTGCGCATAACGTTCGTGCGATCAACGCTTCCGCCAACTGCTGCTTGCCAACTCCGTGAGCACCGCTGATTAATAGCGCATGCGGCAGTCGTCCTTCATTGGAAAGGCGAATCAACTGCTGCCACGTAGACTGATGCCAAGGCAGCACTCCCGTTATTGCCATATAGCCACTCGCTCTTCTAGCGCTTGAGCTAGAGACGCTTGCACTTGATCAAGCGCTTGCCCCGCATCAACAATTGCGAAGCGCTGGGGGGCGGCAGCGGCGCGCGCTAAGTAAGCCCGCCGCACTGCTTCGAAAAAGGTTATTTGCTCTTGTTCAAAGCGATCACGCTGCGTTTGCTGGTCTCTTAAACGCCCTTCAAGACGCTCTTTCGCAGCATCGGGTGACATATCTAGTAGCAGGGTTAGATCTGGGGAGAGGCCTTTTTGCACAAACTGTTCCAGTTGAGCAATCCGATCTGTCTCAATACCGCGGCCACCGCCCTGGTAAGCAAAGGTAGCGTCGGTAAAACGATCACAGATCACCCAGGCACCGCGCTCAAGGGCTGGCACTATTTTTTGCGCTAGATGCTGGGCTCGCGCGGCAAACATTAATAGTAATTCGGCATCGCTGTGCAAGGGCTCATCGAAAGAGGGATCAAGCAGCAATCCTCGAATCGCTTCAGCGCGCGGCGTCCCCCCAGGCTCACGGGTTCGCACAACCTCTATCCCGCGCTCTTGTAGCCATGTCTCTACAAACGCCACGTTAGTAGATTTTCCGACTCCCTCACCACCCTCAAGGGTGATGAAGCGTCCGCGCTTGCTCATTGAAGCCCCTTACTCAGTAAATTCGAAAAAAACACATCGCACTTAAACAATGACTTAACCTAATTAGCGATTGCGAATATAGCGATTAACCGCATTATTGTGCTCACGTAACGTACGTGAAAAATGATGGGTACCGTCACCGCGCGAGACGAAGTAAAGCGTTTCTCCAGGCAGCGGATTCACAGCCGCTTCAAGGGAGGCGCGCCCGGGTAAGGCAATCGGCGTTGGTGGCATGCCGTCAATCACATAGGTGTTATAGGGGGTCGCCTCACGTAAATCTGCACGCGTGATCCTCCCTTCATAGCGTTCGCCCATGCCATAAATGACGGTGGGATCTGTTTGCAAACGCATTCCCTGTTCCATACGACGCTTGAAGACACCTGCGATCTCCCGACGCTCTTCCGGCGCGCCTGTTTCACGCTCAATGAGCGATGCCATAATGAGCGCTTCGTAAGGTGTATCGATGGTCAGGTCATCATCACGCCCGTCCCAGACTTCTGCTAGAATCTGCTCCATGCGGGAAAGCGACTGACGTAGAATATCAACGTCACTCATACCCAGGTGGTAGCGGTAGGTATCAGGGAAAAACCAGCCTTCAGGAAAAGTACCCTCTCGATCCAGCAACGACATAATTTCGTCGTCACTTAACTCTGCCGTCCGATTCTCAAGTTTTGGCGCACTGTCCAATAGCTCGCGCATCTGGCGGAATGTCCAGCCTTCGGGAATCGTTAACGGATAAGTGACAACGTTATTGCTGCCCAAGAGAGCAATCAGTTCAAGACCGCTCATGCCTGGGGTTAGCTGATACTCCCCCACCCGCAAGCGTGGTACACGCTCAGGCTCAACACGCGCCAATAATTGAAATGCCCAAGCATCTTCAATAAAGCCCTGGCTTTCCAGATCTCGAACGACCTGATTGAACCCAGCCCCCGCAGGAACCTGGTAAAGCGCTGGCTCCTCAAGTGTGACCGGTGCCGATAAGCGCTGCTGCCAGTAAGCATAGCCGCCCACAACGGCTGCGAATCCAACCACGACCACGACACCTACGGCAGCTAAAAACCGTTTCACCATGACACCTCAATATTGTTGATAAAATTCTGCCTAACGGGATGTCGGCGAATAGCCAAGTAAGTCATGGCCTATTGTTTGCAACCTATCTTGGCCTGTCAGCGGCCAGGACTTCAGGACTACACCTGTTTCACTTAACAGCTTATTCACTGGCCATACACCTTGTACCGAGTTAGCTACCCAAAGACGCTCAACGTCATGGATAGCGTTCAGCGCAATAGGGGCTTCCTGTACTGCTCCATGATCCAATAATGCCGCTCGCAGCGTACCCGCCACGCCGCACTGCGATAATGGCGGTGTGAAGAGCACTCCCGCTTGCTGCCAAAAGACATTCATACTGGTGGCTTCTACCAGCCAGCCATCAGCATCTCCAAGCAACCCCTCGGCGATGTCGGGATCATTCCACTCCTGGCGCGCTAGCACATTTTCCAATCGATTAAGGTGTTTAATGCCTGCTAAAAGCGGCTGATGCCCCAAACGCAACTGACAAATCCGTACGTTAACTCCCTCATGCCAACGGTCAGCATTTACCACAAAAGGCATTCTACGGCTAAGCAAGCGAGGTTGAGAGCTATCCGGCGTTGCATACCCTCTCCCACCACTTCCTCGGGTTAGGATTAGTTTGAGTATTTCAAGCTCGGCGTTAGACGGAGATTGCCAGGTGGCGACCAACTGCTCCATGGAGGGCAACGGAATATTCAAACGCTGACAGCCCAGCCGTAAGCGCGCGTAATGATAATCCCATAGCACAGGGACACCAGCGCGCAGCAGCACTGTTTCAAATACTCCGTCACCATACGCAAGCCCTCGGTCGTCAAACGGCACCTGGGGCATTGGCATTGCGTGCTATACCTTTTTAAACAGCAGTGAGCCGTTGGTACCACCGAACCCGAACGAGTTTGAGAGCGCTATTTCAATGGGCATCTTCCGCGCGGCGTGTGGTACGTAATCAAGATTGCAGCCTTCCTGCGGGTTATCCAGGTTAATGGTCGGCGGCGCAATCTGGTCGCGAATAGCCAGAATACTAAATACCGCTTCAACCGCTCCTGCAGCACCTAATAGGTGGCCAATCATTGATTTGGTAGAGCTCACGGCAACCTGCTGAGCTGCGCTACCAAGCACTTTTTCAATCGCCCGACTTTCTGCTAAGTCACCCGCTGCGGTAGACGTGCCATGCGCGTTAATATAGTGCACATCCGTTGGATCAATACGCGCATCTTTAATGGCATTGCTCATGGAGAGTGCAGCACCACGTCCATCTTCCGGCGGCGCCGTCATATGGTAGGCATCATCACTCATACCAAAGCCTGCAAGCTCTGCGTAGATATTGGCACCACGCGCTTTAGCGTGCTCGTACTCTTCCAAGACAAGCACACCCGCACCGTCTGACAGCACGAAACCGTCACGATCAGTATCCCATGGGCGACTCGCCGCCTGAGGGTCTTCATTGCGGGTAGAGAGCGCTCGCGCGGCCGAAAACCCGCCCAATCCTAGTGGGGTAGTGGCCATTTCCGCACCGCCACAGATCATCACATCAGCATCGCCGTATGCAATCGTGCGAGCACTGTAGCCAATATTATGGGTACCCGTTGTACACGCTGTAGTGATCGCGATATTCGGGCCTTTGAAGCCGTGCTGAATCGCCATGTTGCCAGAAATCATATTAATGATTGAACCTGGCACAAAAAACGGCGAGACGCGGCGTGCGCCACCTTTATTCAGCGCATTATGGTTATGTTCAATCATCGGCAAACCACCAATGCCTGAACCGATAGCCACCCCAATGCGCTCAGCATTCTCTTCGGTACATTCAAGCCCCGAGTCCTGAACGGCCTGGGCTCCCGCCGCCATGCCGTACTGGATAAACAAATCCATCTTGCGTGCGTCTTTAGGATTCAGATAGGGGCTAATATCGAAATTTTTAACCGACCCTCCAAAACGCGTGTTGAAGCCACTTGTATCAAAGTGCTCAATCGGTGCTATGCCACTTTTGCCGGCGACAATATTTGCCCACGACTCATTAACACTGTTACCCACTGGGGTCACCAGGCCTAACCCAGTTACCACTACCCTTCTTCGCGCCATTAGCTTTCCTCCAGGCATCCATGGTGACACGACCCATCTGGGTCATTTGCTGCAGAGATTTGGTGACTAGTATAACGGAGATTGAACGTTATATTCATTGTGACAACAAAGCAAAAAAGCCGCCCCTACTCAGGACGGCTTTTTATACGGGTGGGTAAGCACCCCACCCTGGTTCACTGCTTCGACTCAACCCTTACTGATGGGCGTTTACGTAGTCGATAGCTTCTTGAACCGTGGTGATTTTTTCAGCTTCTTCGTCAGGAATTTCAGTATCAAATTCCTCTTCAAGCGCCATCACCAGCTCAACGGTGTCAAGAGAATCAGCACCCAGATCTTCAGTAAAAGAAGAGCTGTTCTGGATATCTTCTTCTTTAACGTTCAGGCGCTCTGCCACAACTTTCTTAACGCGCTCTTCAATAGTACTCATCAACGTACTCCAGTCGTTCACATTAGCCGTTTTTGATAACCAGCCATTTGGAAACCGCAAGCCAAAAGCTGCGGGGTAGTTTATAGACGCCCTTAAGCTGACGCAACCGCCAAACCCAAGGCCATCAACGCATATTCATGCCGCCGTTCACGTGTAGCGTTTCGCCAGTGATATAACCTGCAGCATCACTTGTCAAAAATCCAACGGCAGCGGCAATTTCCTCAGGCCCGCCTAAACGCGAAAGAGGAATTTGCTTAAGCAGCATTTCATGCTGCGCTTCAGGCAACGCTTCGGTCATATCCGTTGCAATAAACCCAGGCGCAACCGCATTAACCGTAATTGCACGGGACGCGACTTCACGCGCTAAAGCACGGCTAAAGCCTTCCATTCCCGCTTTGGCGGCGGCGTAGTTAGTTTGGCCTAGGTTACCCATCGTTGCCACTACAGAACTTATCGACACGATACGCCCAAAGCGTGCCTTTGTCATACCACGCAGACACGCCTTGCTAACGCGATAAACAGATTTGAGATTGGTATCCATCACGGAGTCCCACTCATCCTCTTTCATGCGCATTAACAAATTGTCACGGGTAATGCCGGCATTATTGACCAAAATCGTGGGCGCACCAAAACGTTCGCCAATTGTTTTGAGCACCTGATCAATACTCTGCTGATCAGTAACATTAAGGCACATACCGGCACCTTCAATACCATGCTCTTTTAGATCAGCATCAATTTTTTCAGCGCCAGATTCGCTAGTGGCAGTTCCCACCACAATACGTCCTTGGCGCCCAAGCTCATGAGCAATGGCCCGCCCAATACCTCGGCTAGCACCAGTGACCAGTGCAACTCTTCGTTCTTGAGTCATAACGTTCTTCCTTCAACCTAACTAAGCAAGGGTAGCGGAAAATAGCGACTTAACACGCACCATTTTTCACGCACCACCCGCCGACGCCTCACGTGCTAACTCAAGGGCTGAATCCAGGCTATCAGGATCATTTACCGCCAACCCTTTGGCACTACGCACAATGCGCTTATTCAATCCGGTAAGCACTTTACCAGGCCCACATTCAATGAACACATTAGCACCTTGCTCGACCATCGCTTCAACGCAAGATGACCAACGAACGGGCTGATACAACTGTTCGATTAGGCGCGTACGCAATGTCTCAATATCGGCATGAGCTTGCGCATCGACGTTTTGAATAACCGCATAACGAGGGGCACGCAGCTCAATTTTTTGCATAGCTTCGGAGAGTCGCTCAGCAGCTGGCCGCATTAACGCACAATGGGAGGGTACTGACACCGGCAGTGAAAGCGCTCGCTTGGCGCCCGCTTCCTGACAGGCTGCGATAGCACGCTCCACGGCATTTTTGCCACCTGCGATAACAACCTGCCCAGGCGAGTTGTAATTAACGGCAGACACCACTTCTCCTTCAGCCGCTTGGGCACAGGCCGCTTCAACTGCGCTATCGTCAAGCCCAAGGATCGCTGCCATGCCCCCTTCTCCTGCAGGGACAGCTTCCTGCATGGCTTCACCACGCAGGCGAACAAGGCGCACGCCTTCAGCGAACCCCATCACTCCAGCGCAAACCATAGCACTATATTCACCAAGACTATGGCCGGCCATGACACTTGGGCGAGGCCCTTCCAACTCTTGCCAGATACGCCAGATAGCTACGCTGGAGGCAAGTAGTGCCGGCTGAGTGCATGCCGTCGCATTCAACGCTTCTTCTGGACCTTCCTGGACGACTTTCCACAAATCGTAGCCCAGAGCGTCTGACGCTTCCTCAAATGTAGTTCCCACCACACTGTAGCGCTCGGCTAGCTCTCGCAACATTCCAAGCTGCTGAGAGCCTTGCCCGGGAAAAATGAGGGCAAGGGGTTGAGACATGTCGTTCACCTTTGCTCTTGTAGGCATTTGCTCAGTTGAGCGATAAGCGTGCTATTGGCGCCGTTGCTAAAACAGTTTTTGGCACACTCTACTACCACCAATAGCCCGCAAAAAAATATAACGTTTTATTATCTAATGCGCTGATAGCGCTCAAGAACGCGACCAGCGTGCTGCAATTCGTACAGGCAAATCATGCTCCACTTCTTGCAATGCACGCTGAATAGCATAATAAAAACCATCCGCTTGGGTGCTGCCGTGGCTTTTCACCACAATACCCTGCAACCCCAAGAGACTGGCCCCATTATAACGCACAGGATCTAGCTCCCGCTTAAGCCTCTTCAGTACAGGCCTGGCCAGTATACTTGCCAAACGCCCACTCAGGCGTGATTCAAACGCCATTTGTACACGCTCCACCAACATACGAGTCAAGCCTTCACTGGCTTTCAACGTGACATTACCAACAAAGCCATCGCAAACCACGACGTCAAGATCGCCCTGAAAAATATCCCCACCCTCAGCATAGCCAAGGTAGTCAAAGCTTAAATCGCTAGCACTTTCACGCAGCAAACGATCCGCTTCGCGCACATTCGCACTTCCTTTCGTGGCTTCAGAGCCCACATTCAACAAGGCAACACGAGGCCGCTTAATGCGATCCATACACTGAGCCATGGCGGCACCCATCATGGCAAAATCAAACAGCCGGGATGCGGGCGAATCTACATTTGCCCCTAAATCAAGCAAATAACAGCGTCGCCCTCCACGCGCGGGGATTGCGGTACTGATTGCAGGCCTGGAGATACCAGGCAACATACCAAGCTCGCGCCTCGCCAAAGCGACCAAGGCTCCGGTATTTCCCGCACTCACGCCTGCAACTGCTTCACCTGAAGACAGGCTGCGCAGCATACACGCCATGCTGGTAGCATCTCCGCGGCGCATTGCCCAGGCAGCAGTTGCCGCTTGAGAAACACTTTCTGGAGCA
>NZ_JABUZF010000160.1:0-13580 GCF_014897885.1 Halomonas sp. 3D7M
TGATATGTCCGTTACAACGGCTGTTCAGCCCGTACGTTCAGTCTGAAGCGGGCGATACGAATAATCTCTTTAATTGCTGTTTCACGCTCTTCAGCTAAACCATTGTGTAAGCGTGCTTCAAACGCCGCCAAAATGGCGTGGCGATCAAGCCCCTTCACCGCAATGACGAAAGGGAAGCCAAATTTTTCTTTGTAAGCAGCGTTAAGTTGTTCGAAGCGGGCAAACTCTTCAGGCGTACATTGATCTAGCCCAGCGCCTGCTTGCTCGCGTGTAGAGTCTTGGGTCAGCTCACCCGACATCGCCGCTTTGCCTGCTAAGTCAGGGTGGGCCTGAATAACAGCGATTTGCTGTTCAGGTGTTGCCCGCTGCAGCATAAGTCCCATCAGGTCAGCTAGCGCGTCAGGTGCGTCATGCGCATTGCTTAACCCTTCCTTCCAGGCTGCTTCCGCCACCCAGGGAGAGTGCTCATATACATCGCCGTAATGTTGGGTAAAGCTTTCTAAGCTGCATGTACTAGGAGCGGGCGAAAGGGTAAGTGATGTTGAGGTAGCCACTAAATTTCTCCAGTATGTTTAATCATGGGAATACTGTATACAATAAATGGTATCAACGGTACTCTTTGACCGATAGGTTAAGTCGGTCAACTGCTATCAACAGCAGTTACCAACAACTATTATCAACAACAGTCAACAACAACTGTGATTATTAAGGAGTTGCTATGGGACGGTTAACGACTCACGTACTCGATACCGCTAAAGGACAGCCCGGCCAGGGGATTACCATTGACGTGTTCCGCCTAGCAGGGACCACGCGCGAACACTTGGGCAGTGTGATTACCAACAGCGACGGTCGTTGTGATGCGCCTATCTTGGAGGGTGATGCCCTCACAGTAGGCGAGTACGAGCTGGTTTTCCACGCGGGTGACTACTTGCGCGCCCAAGGCATCGCTTCTCAAGAGCCGCGCTTTTTGGACGTGATTCCTTTACGTTTTGGCGTTGCAGATGCCAGCCAGCACTACCATGTGCCGTTACTGCTATCCCCTTATAGTTACTCTACCTACCGCGGTAGCTAGAGCTTGGCTATCTTTTCGCCGATTTTTGCCTAGCCTGACGTTCGCTCGCTGAGTTACCAGGTAAACCTGCTAGGACTTGTTTATGCAAGCATATATTATTGATTTTGCTAATTTATTATTACGTTGGTTGCACGTTATAGCCGCCATCGCCTGGATCGGTGAGTCGATCTATTTTGTCATGCTGGATAATGGCTTAAGAACGCCGAAAGCAGCCGAAGATCGTGAAAAAGGCGTATTTGGAGAGATGTGGGCCGTGCATGGCGGTGGTTTCTACCATAATCAAAAGTATGCTACTGCGCCTGCCAAGCTGCCGAATGATCTTCATTGGTCGTTCTGGAAAGCCTATACGACGTGGCTATCGGGTTTTGCCTTGTTCGTTATTCTCTATATGGCAAACCCGGGCTTCTATCTAGTTAACCCCAACAGCAACTGGGCGTGGGCGGCGAGTATGACAGGCTGGCAGGCCAATCTACTGGCGTTGGCCTTCTTGCTCGGCGGTTGGGTGGTTTATAACGAACTCTGTAAACGCATAAGCCCTAACATGGACCATGACGGTCTTCTCAGCGTTGCCGTTGCGGTGATGATGATAGTGGTCGCTTATTTAAGCACCCAGATGTTCACAGGGCGTGCTGCCTTCCTATTAACCGGGGCTGTGATGGCCACCGCCATGTCAGCCAACGTGTTCTTTTGGATTATTCCCGGCCAGCGCCGCATGGTGAAAGCCATGAAGGCAGGCGAAGCGCCTAATCCATTGGATGGTAAACGGGGCAAGCAGCGTTCGGTACATAACACCTACTTTACGTTGCCGGTAGTACTGTTGATGGTGAGTAATCACTACTCTTTCATCTACTCCCATGAGCTTTCCTGGGTGGTCATGGTACTGTTTATTTTTGCCGGTGCCCTTATTAGGCAATTCTTTGTATTAATGCACGCAGGAAAAACGCAGCCAGCCTATCCTGCCGTAGGGATAGGGCTTATTCTATTAGCGTTTTGGGTAGCCGCACCGAGCCCTAGTGCTAGTAATGCGAGCGCGTCAGGTGCGCCCAGCCAAGCCCAAATTTCAGGTTTAATTGATCAGCATTGTAGTCAGTGCCATGCTCGCAACCCTGAGCATGCCGGTTTTTCAGCGCCGCCTGCAGGCTACGCGTTTGATACTTGGGATGAAATCCTAGGACATCAAGCGCAAATTAAGCAAGTTGTCGCGAGTCGATATATGCCACTTGGCAACATCACCAACATGAGTGATGAAGAGCGCGATATTATTGCCGCGTGGGAGGAGTGATTAAAGGAGACCCTATGAGTGATGCGCAGGCGGCGTTAAAGCAAAGACCCGTAGAAAAAGAAGGCGAGGAGCGTCACGAGTCAATCTATCGCGCGGTTAGCGACGCCATTGTAGAGCAGCGGCTAAAACCGGGTGCTCGGCTGCGCGAAGACGCTTTGTCAGACGTCTTTGGTATCAGCCGTACCGGTATTCGTAAAATCTTGCAGCGCTTAGCATTAGAACAGTTGGTGACGCTCACGCCACGTCGGGGAGCCAGCGTAACACGGCCTACCGCTGAAGAGGCCAAGGATGTGTTCGACGCACGCCAGATGATTGAGTGTGGGCTAATGCCTGATGTAGCAAAGCGGATTGGAGAGAAAGAAGCCGCTGAACTACGGGAAATGGCTCGTCAAGAGCGTCAAGCGCTGCGTAATGGCCAACAGAGCATCGCTATCCGCCTGTCTGCTGATTTTCACGTGCGCCTTGCCCAGCTTTCGGGTAACGCAACGCTTGCGGAATTTGTTGAGCGTCTGTGCTCACGCTCGTCGTTGATTCTGGCGGTTTACGGTCATCGAGGCCACTTAGGCTGCGAATCCCACGATCACGATGATTTGATCGGCTATCTGGAAGCGGGCAATGGCGAGCGTGCGAAAGCGTTTATGAGCCGCCATCTCAAAGCGATTGAAGCATCACTTTCGATGGTTGAAGAAGAAGAGAATGTGCCAGACCTGCAGCAGATTTTTGGTGGTTAAGCAGGTTAAGTAGTGAAATATAAGCAGTGAAAAAGCCCAGGCCTAAAGGCCTGGGCTTTTTTGTGGAGGTAGGAAGTTTAATGCTGTGTGAGTGCTTACACCGCAGGTGCTGGGACGGCCTTAAACTGGCGCATTAAACCGTAATAGAACAGCCCACCTAACCCGGCGCCAATCAGCCAACCATAGCCGCCAAGGCTTTCGAACGCGGGCACGATGACCGTAGAGAGCGAGAATAACGCTGCACCGCCGAAAGCAATCAAGGCGCGGCTATTCCAGCCATTAACGTAGTAGTAGGCGCTGCTGGGCGCTGAGGAGAATAGCTCTTGCATATTGAGGTGTTGGCGTTTGATCAGGTAGTAATCCACCACAATGATGCCGTAAAACGGCGCTACTATGGCACCTAAGGCGTTAACGAAGCCGGGTACGCCGATTTGGCTGATCACTGAAATCCATAGCGCACCGACAAAGAAGGCAATCACTGCGGTAATCAGGCCACCCATTTTAAAACTGATTTTGCTGGGAAACAGGTTGGCCAAGTCGTAAGCCGGTGGAATAAAATTAGCGACCAAGTTGATGCCTACGGTGGCCGCGAAGAAGGTGAGGGCAGCCACAATAGTCAATGGTAGTGAATCAACACGCTCAACAATATCGGCGGGATTGGTCAGCGCATCCCCAAACAGTACCAATGTGCCAGCCGTAATGATTAGCGCAATAAACGAGAAAAAGGCGACGTTTAGTGGCAAGCCCAGCAAGTTGCCAAGTTTCATTTGGCGCTCGGTTTTCACAAAACGCGTGAAATCGCCAAAGTTAATCACTACCGCTGCAAAGTAGGCCACCATGGTGCCAACAATGGCTAGAAACGCCCCAAGACTACTGCCACTTTGCTCGCCGCTACCGCTAAAAATAGTGCTCACTGCGGGTAGCAGTTCACTTCCGGCCTGGAACCATACAATGATCATCAGTACGACCATCACCACATAAACCAGCGGCCCTGCCCAGTTTAGAAAGTGTTTGATGCGCTCAATACCCTGCCAGAAAATGGCGATTTGAAATAACCAGACAATCACGAAAGACAGCCAAGCGACCCCTGAAAGGCCCAGAAAAGTGCTGTCATTGCCGGCCCCAAACAGGGCTGTGATGAGCAGCGCCACAGCCGTTGAGGCAAAGTAAGTCTGTACGCCGTACCAAAAAATACCAACGATTGCGCGTAACAACGCTGGCAGGTTAGCCCCCCGTACTCCCATGCTGGCGCGAACCATAACAGGAAAAGGGATGCCGTATTTGACGCTTGGTTTGCCGGTTAGGTTGACCAGGAACATGACAATGACACCGGCAAGAATGATGGCTGCCATCACTGCCCAGCCATTCAGGCCGTAGGACAGAAACAGCGATGCCGCTAAGGTGTAGCCGAACAGGCTTTGAATATCATTCGACCACACGTTGAAGATTTCAAACGCGCCCCAGTTACGGTCTTGGGGCTTTAAGGGCGCAAGGTCTTGATTGTAAAGAGTGGGATCAATTTGCTTTATATCGAGATCACTATTGGACGGCTGCTTATTCATGGTTAACGCTCTCTTGTCGGAAACGATTGCCTGCTACGCACCGTGAGCAGGCAAATACGCATCATGGTTACTGGGTAAAACGTTGGCAGGCAGGCCAATGCTTCATCAGTAGGTAATAGCTCAACCCGGCAGGAATAAGGCTGGCGTACCATGAGATCGAAGAGAATGTCAGCGCGGCCACAATGCCGACTACCGTGGCAATTAAGGCGGCTTTGTTGACGCCTTGATAGGGGCCAGAAGGGTCGTATAGTTTACTAATGTCCAGTGTGCGGCGGCGGATGATGTAGTAATCGACGACGAGAATGGCAAATATAGGCCCAAGAAACGCTGAGTACGTTTGTACGAATAGCTGCAGACCAGCCGCCGACTCAGGCTGAACAAGTTTCCATGGGAAAGTGGCAAATGCCAGTAGGCCTACAATAACGGTGGCGACCGGAAACTTAAGTTTGAATACGTCCATTAATACGTAGGTGGGGGGCACCACATTATTAAGTACGTTCGTGGTTACCTGTGCAAAGGCGATGAATAGCAGCGTGGTCATTAGCAGTGGCGTGTTGTCTACAGCGTTAGCAAATACCTGAATGGGATCTGCTGTGCCTGTCGCCTCTGACACCATGTAGCCAATCAAGCCCATAAACAGCGTGCAGGGCAGAATAGACATGGCATAGATCGTTGTTAATAAGCTTTGGCGGGTGCCTTTCTTGTGCTCTCGTGAATAGTCGCTAACATTCAGCATCATGGTGCTATAAATGCCCAGAAACAGCATGGTAGCGCTCCAGAAGGGCAAGCCCCAAGAGCCTTCCATGGTCAAAATGCTGGCCGACAGCTCATCGCCGTAGCGTTGCACCGTGGCGTAGAACATATACATCAGCGAAAGCAAAATAAAGACGCTGCCGATATTCTCAAGCCATTTAATCCCCTGAAAGCCCAGCACTGACAACCCAATCTGCAAAAATTGGAAGGTAATAAAGTAGAAAATCAGATTATCGAAACCGAACAATGTGGCAGACACCATATTTAGCGCGCCTGCACCAATCCAGCTTTGAAAGCCGTACCACACCACCGCTGGCACAGCCCTTACCAAGCCAGGAATGCGGGTGCCACTAAAGCCAAAGGCGCTACGCGCTTGCACCATAAAGGGAATGCCATATTTGTAGCCAGCTGCGCCATTAACTGCCAGCGCAATACCGATCACAAAGCAGCCAATCGCTATAGCGAGTGTTGCCTGTAGTAGGTTTAAGGTGCCCACCACGCTTGAGCCCATGGCAAAGGTACCAATTGAGACGCATCCACCAAACCAGGCTAAAAAGTAGGACGTTCGCCCCATGATTCGCGTGCTTTGCGGTGCTAGGCTTTCTGCGCCGATGGCTTTGTCAGCTATTGCGGTGTTCGCAACGGATGGTTCTTCTGACGTAAGAGCAGGGTTGGAGTTGCTCATGTTTCCGTCCTCGCAAGATTATCGGTGTTATTGGCAGCCTGAGCGCATTACGCGCCCAAGCGATGCTTGCGGCATGGCGTGCTAACGGGAATACAGTTATTTTTGAAGTTATTGTTTTTAAGACCTGTTTTTAAGACCTGTTTTTAAGGCCGTCTTTTAAGGCCGTCTTTTAAGGCCAATCTTTTAAGTCATGGCTACTACGTGTTTTTTAGTGATATTTACCTTGGTGAGGGGAGGTGAAGGTCGGAGAGTGCAGAGAACTTGCCGGTAAATGCTTTCGGGCGCGGGTAGTCCAGGTCGCCATGTTTGCTGGTGTGGAGACCTAGGCTAACCAACGATTCTGCAAGCTTTAATGCGGCGCTAACGCCCTCTATCACCGGTAAGCCAACCTCGCGGGTGATTTCTTCAGTTAAGTTCGCCATCCCACCGCACCCTAAAACGATGGCACCAATGCCGTCTTCATCGCGGGCGCGGCAGCACTCTTCGACAATGCGGGTAAAGGCGGCATCAGGGTGATGTTCAAGATCGAGAACCGGAATTTCTGCAGCGCGTATGCGGCGACAGTGGTGGCGGAACCCATACTGCTCAAGCAAGTGTTCTGCAATAATGCCGGTACGCCCTAACGTCGTTACAATCGAGAAGCGGGTGCTGACCAGCGTGGCTAAATGAAAGGCGGCTTCCGCAATGCCGATGACTGGCGCGCGGGTTAACTCTCGGGCTGCGAGTAAACCAGGATCGCCAAAGCAGGCCACCACGTAAGCATCGATGCCGCCTTCACGTTCTCCTTTAAGAACTTCTTCGGCAACGCCTACCGCGCTAATGGCCTCGTCAAAATGACTCTCGATGGACACCGGTCCCGCATCAGGCTGGGTGGCGGTAACCGTTGTCGATGCCGCTGCCTGCCGCTGGGCGGCTTGATGAATGGCAGCCGTCATTGAGGCTGTTGTGTTTGGATTGATAATGCGTATATGCATGTTGAATCGCTCGCTGGTAGACAAAATTGAGCATCTTGTATACGAAAATAGGGCGGTTTTGCGTGGATCGCAAGCCTTTTTATGCGCTTAAAGTACCGACGTCGCTTGACCAAATGTTCAAGTTTCAACAGGTTAGCGACTTGCCTACTTTAAAATGCTAGCCATCTCAGCTAATTAAGCGGTTGTTGGATTGCGGTTGTTCTATAAAGTCGCTATTTTGTATACAATTATTTTCTGTATTGTAGATCTTTAATTTCAATAAAATGCTCTGCAACCAGCTATCTACAATCGTATAAAAGGAGCCGTTGAATGCCTCATTCATCTAATCGACCATCGAATGCTTACTCTCGCGACCTGGTGGGATATGGTCGCACCCCCCCTCATGCTAATTGGCCAGGCAAGGCGAAAATTGCTGTTCAGTTTGTGCTTAATTATGAAGAGGGCGGGGAGAACTGCGTCCTTCACGGCGACTCAGGCTCCGAACAGTTCCTGTCGGAAATCATCGGTGCACCGGCTTACCCGGATCGCCACTTGAGCATGGAGTCTATCTACGAGTACGGCTCCCGCGCCGGGGTGTGGCGCATTCTGCGTGAATTTGAAAAGCGTGATTTGCCTCTCACTGTGTTTGGCGTTGCCATGGCGCTGGAGCGTAACCCTGATGTCGCCCAGGCATTTAAAGAGTTAGGTCACGAGATTGCCTGTCACGGCTACCGCTGGATTCACTATCAGGAAGTGCCCGAGCACGTTGAGCGAGAGCACTTGCAGAAAGCCATGGAGATTTTCCAGCGTCTTTACGGTGAGAAGCCACAAGGCTGGTACACCGGGCGCGATAGCCCCAACACCCGGCGCTTAGTGCTAGATGAAGGCGGTTTCCTTTATGATAGCGACTACTACGGCGACGACTTGCCTTTCTGGACGCAGGTGACCGATAGTCAGGGAAGTGACCACAACCACCTGATTGTGCCCTACACGCTGGACAGCAATGATATGCGCTTTGCCGCGCCGCAAGGTTTCAACACTGCGGATCACTTCTTTACCTACCTGCGCGATGCCTTTGATGTACTTTACGCAGAAGGAGAGGAGGCGCCCAAAATGCTCTCGGTGGGCATGCACTGTCGCTTATTAGGGCGCCCTGGACGTTTCCGCGCCCTACAGCGCTTCTTGGATTACATCGAAAGCCACGACCGTGTTTGGGTGGCCCGGCGGGTTGATATCGCTCGTCACTGGGCGGAACATCACCCTGCAACTCGTTAATTAAGCAGCTTAATAGGATGCTATGACGCCGCATATCGGACAGCGGATTACCGCCCAGTTTGACGCGCTAACTGCCCAGGAGCAGCGGGTGGCGAGTTTTATCCTCGATCACTTTGATGATCTGGCGGTGTATAGCGCCGCTGATTTGGCGCGTTTGACTGGGGTGTCCAAATCGACGGTTAGCCGCCTATTCAAGCGGCTGGGGTTTGAGAGCTACCGCACCGTTAAAGACCACGCCCGCCAGCTACGTAACTTGGGCGTGCCTTTGGTGATCGACCCCAACGCCATGCAGGAAGAGGCCGGGGCACCGTTTCAGCGCCATTTGCAGCGGGAGCAGGATAATCTACAGCGCTGCTTAAACGGCATTGCGGCGGATCAATTTGCGGCACTGGTAGAGCGGTTGGATAGCGCGCGTCATGTGGTCGTGATCGGCTTTCGTAACAGCTACCCGCTAGCGCTGCATTTCCGCCAGCAGTTGATTCAAGCGCGTACCCAGGTGCGGGTGGTTCCTCACCCAAATCAGTCGTTAGCGGAAGAGATTGTCGATCTTACCGAGCAAGACGTGGTGGTGCTGTTTGGTTTTCGCCGCCGCCCAGCGGCATTTGCTTCGCTAATTGATGCACTTGAGCGAACACCTGCCAAGGTGGCCTTACTGGCTGACCCCACCGCGATCAATTTTGCCTCACAGGTAACGTGGTTTTTTGAAGCGCCGCTGGAAAGTCTCTCCGCTTTCGATAGCTACGCCGCTGCCAATAGCCTGATCTGCCTGATCGCTAACGGCGTGTTGCACCGTCGCCTTGCAGAAGGGCGAGAGCGCATCAGCGCGATCAGCGATGTTTACGCTGAGCTTAGTGAGTTGGAAGCGCCTACCATGAGCGTGGATTGGAGCGCCCAGTAGGCTTTGCACGAAAACTGTCTGCGCTCGACAATATGGCGTTAAAAATAGCCTCGTGCGCGAGTCCGATCAAAATGCTCACTTACAACCCCATCTCTGCCGTGCGCTAACCTGTCCACTGCGTTGCCTGAGCGAAAATAAGAAAGCCCAGGGCAATCACTATCCAGACGCAAAAAAGTGGGAAGAAGAATTTGACCCACTTTTGCCACGGCACACCCGCCAGCGCCAGGGTCGCCATAAAGTAGCCCGAGGTTGGGTACAGGATATTACCGATACCGTCACCCAGCTGAAACGCCAGCACTGCCGTTTGGCGGGTAACGCCGATGATATCGGAGAGCGGTGCCATCAGCGGCATGGTGACCAGCGCCTGACCGCTACCGGAGGGGACAATGAAATTGAAGCCTAGCTGGGCGAAGAACATGCCAATCGCTGAGAGCAGGGTGGGCAGGCCTCCGACGAGGTTGCCAAGCCCAAATACCAGCGTGTCCATGATTTGGCCATCTTCCAGCATCACCGCAACACCCCGCGCGACGCCAGCGATCATGGCCCCAACTAATACATCGCGGAAGCCCTGATTGAAGCCTGCGCATATTTCGTCGGTATCGAGGCCTGCGATTAGGCCCACTACAATCCCCATGATGATAAACAGGCCTGCCATCTCCATCATGAACCAGCCTTGCTGCAGCACGCCATAGACGAGTACCGCGAAGAAGGCGAAGGTGGCAACGGCAGCCAGTTTCTGGCGAGCGGTGGCGATTAACGCAGGGCTATTGTCAGCATGCTGGTATAGCGTACGTTTTTCGGATTCGCTAGTGTCACTGCTCAGCAGGCTAAGCGAGGGAGTCTGGTGCACCATGCGGGCGTAACGCATAACGAAGAAAATGGCCGCGGCTAACATCACCACAAACGCCATGACGCGCAAGCCATAGCCTGAGTAGAGAGGAAGATCTGAGAGTTGCTGCCCGAGGCCGGTATTGATGGGGTTGAGTACCCCTGTCGTGAAACCGACGGTGGTGGCACAAAGTGCCACTGCCGCTGCAGTGACTGAATCGAAACGTAAGGCAATCATTAGCGGCAAGATAACTGGCACATAGACCAGCGCCAACTCCTGGGTACCGATAACCGTCGCGATCAGTGCAAATACCGTCATTAATACGGGGATAGTGAGTAAGCTCTGTCGTGCAAAGCGACGCGTCAGCTTATCAACGCCTATTTCAATAATACCGGTGCGCCTTAGCACCATGAACATACCGCCAATCATGAAGGTGAAAAAGACGACTTCACCGGCACTCATCAAGCCATTCGGAATCGCCAGCATAAAGTCGATGATTCCAATCGGTGAGGAGGCGATCTGTTCATAAGAGGTCGGGTCAATAGTGATACGTCCGTTCGGTCCAGGAACACGCTCGAACTGCCCGGCAGGCACGAAATGCGTCGCTATTGCTGCTAAGCCGATAAAAATGAACAGAACCACGTAAATATCAGGGATCCGACACCAGCTTTTTTTAGCCGCTGGGCTATCAGAGGAAGACGAAGAGGGGGGGCGTTGGGACATGTTATGCCTCGCGTTATAAGACCGCCATACATGACGGCTATTGTTATTAATACTTACCTGGAGCAACGACATGGTCTGTGGAAGCAACGAGCAGGTCGACCAAAGTTGCTGTATATGGGCATATCCGTATAGTTTTAGAGTTATGAAACGAAAGTTGCTAAATAATTTACTCTTGGGAGAATTGTTTCACAAGTATTTCGTTAAATCGCTTTATTGTGGCTCATTAATCTTGTATACAATATGAGAGTATTGTGTCTTCACTAAGTCATATAGGTTCCAAAATGCCAGCTAACTACTACGCCCCTACGGGGGGGCATCCGCCACAAACACAGCTAACCGCTGACCGTGCCGTGTTCACAGAAGCGTATGCGTTGATTCCCAAAGGCGTGATGCGCGATATCGTCACCAGCAACTTGCCTTTCTGGGAAGGCACTCGGTTATGGGTGCTGGCGCGTCCGCTTTCAGGCTTTGCTGAAACGTTCTCTCAATACATTATGGAAGTACAGCCTGAGGGCGGCAGTGAAAAGCCGGAGCTAGACCCCCAGGCCGAAGGCGTACTGTTCATTGTGGAAGGTGAGTTAACGCTTACTCTGGCGGGTGAGCGTCACACCATGCGCCCCGGTGGCTATGCGTTTCTTCCCCCAGGTAGCCACTGGCAAGTGCGCAATGAGTCATCTGCGCCCGTACGTTTTCACTGGGTGCGTAAAGCGTATCAGTTTGTGGAGGGGCTAGACGTACCGAAGGCTTTTGTCACCAATGAGCAAGATATTGCTCCCCTCGAAATGCCGGGAACCGAAGGTCGCTGGGCAACCACGCGCTTTGTCGATCCTGCTGATGTGCGCCACGACATGCACGTCAATATCGTGACTTTTCAGCCAGGTGGCGTGATTCCTTTTGATGAAACTCACGTGATGGAGCATGGGCTTTATGTGTTGGAAGGGAAGGCGGTGTATCACCTTAACCAGCAGTGGGTTGAGGTAGAGGCTGGCGACTTTATGTGGCTTCGCGCATTCTGCCCTCAAGCGTGTTACGCCGGCGGCCCAGGGCCATTCCGCTACTTACTGTACAAAGACGTCAACCGCCACGCCGCACTCAAGCTCTAGCATTGAGCTCAGGCGGTTAAGTTCTGGTATATAAGTTCTGGTATATAAGTTCCGGCGTTGGCTGCTTCGCTGTGTTGTTATCCGGAGAAGCAGCCTATTTTAGGATTTTATAATGATTAAATTGATAGCCGAACCGCTAACAGCCGAGGCGTTTGCGCCTTTCGGCGATGTGATCGATGCCCGCACGTCGGCGTCGTTTCCCATTAATGCTGGTCGTACCCAGCGCCATCATGATCTGGCGAGCGTTGAGACATTAGGCGACAACGCCCATGCGCTGATTAATATCTTTGTCAGCCAGCCGATTACGTTACCGTTGGAATTAACCTTTTTAGAGCGCCACCCTCAGGGTAGCCAAGCCTTTATGCCTCTGCATCAAGAGCGCTTTATTGTGGTGGTAGCCCCTCCTGGTGACACCATTAACGCTGCAGATGTACGCGCGTTCGTTACTGATGGCCGTCAGGGCGTCAATTATCGGGCAGGCACTTGGCATGCTATTCAGTCGGTGCTTGAGCGTGAGGGCGAGTTTTTAGTGGTAGATAGGGGAGGTGATGGCAATAACTGCGATGAGTATTCGCTTGATATTACCGTTACTCTAGGCGAATAACTTGCGCTAACAGCCTACGGTTGTCATCTTGCTCAGGTTAGCTTTTGACTGAACGAGAAAAATAGAGCGCACATTGCGCGTAGGAGACCAGCATGTCACAAGCCCACCGTTTGCCAAAACTACTCAAAATGCTGCGTCACTACGACGATCCAGTCAGCGGTGCGGATCTGGCTGAAGCGCTAGGTATACCGCTGAGTGTTCTCTACAAAGATATTGCTGTGCTTAGAGCCGTTGGGGTCGAGATTGTTAGTGAACCAGGCCAAGGCTATGTGCTCCCGTCTAGCGCTCAATTACCTCCCCCAACGCTTTGCGAGCCAGCCGCCGAACGGTCTGACGAACTGGTTTTCTATACGCATCCCCTTTCGCGGGGAGGCATTGTGCACTGGATGCTTGAAGAGCTTGGTGTGCCTTATCGCTTAGTGGTCCTGGAGTACGGCTCCACAATGCATTCGCCAGACTATTTAGCCATCAACCCGATGGGCAAGGTACCAGCTATTCGCCACGGTGAGCGAGTGGTCACGGAGGCTGCCGCTATCTGTGCTTATCTTGCCGATGCCTTCCCCGAGGCGGGTTTGGCACCGCCGCTTTCAGCAAGAGGTGACTATTATCGCTGGTTATTCTTCGCTGCTGGGCCGCTAGAAGCCGCTGCCTCGCTTAATAGCTTGGGCTTCCAACCTAATGCAGAGCAGCGGATGCGGCTAGGTTCTGGCGACTTTGCGACGGTGATTGAGGCTCTGGCTGCGGCCGTCAATGGACGCCGCTACATCGCTGGTGATGCTTTTAGCGCCGCCGATGTTTATGTCGGTTCCCACATTGGATGGGGAATGCAGTTTGGAACTCTTCCACGCCGTCCTGAATTCGAACATTACTGGGCGGGGCTGCAAAACCGTCCTGCACGACAGCATTGCGAGCTGTTCATCCAGCAGGCGTTGACACAGTAGTTGCCCTGTAAAATGGTGACGCGCCAGAGGTAGTCGTCCCCACGCTGATGAACGCTTATTAAGTTTTTATTCTCATTCTATTAATAATTAGGAAAATTATGAACGCACTGCACTTCTCTTCGATCCGTCGTACTAAAATTGTCGCCACCCTGGGCCCCGCCAGCGACCG
>NZ_JABUZF010000160.1:13604-17111 GCF_014897885.1 Halomonas sp. 3D7M
GGAAGGTGTCTTAGAAGCCATGTTAGCGGCGGGTGTTGATGTGGTGCGTTTAAATTTCTCGCATGGCACCGCGGATGATCATCGTCGACGCTTAATGCGCGTGCGCGAAATTGCCGCTCAGCTGGGCCGAAGTGTCGCGGCGCTGGGTGACCTTCAAGGCCCTAAAATTCGCATCGCGCGCTTCAAAGAGGGCGCTGTGGTTCTTCAAGAGGGCCAGCCGTTTATTCTCGATATGGCGCTTGATGGTGATGCGGGCGATGTGCACCAAGTGGGCTGCGACTACAAAACCTTGGCGCAAGATGTGACGGCTGGTGACCGCCTACTGCTAGATGATGGTCGTGTGGTACTGGATGTCACACGGGTAGATGGCCAACAGGTACACACTGACGTGGTTGTGGGCGGTAAGCTCTCCAACCATAAGGGTATTAACAAGCAGGGCGGTGGGCTTTCTGCTCCCGCGTTGACCGAGAAAGATAAAGTTGACCTAAAAACCGCTGTTGAGATTGGTGTCGACTACCTTGCTATCTCATTCCCTCGTCATGCGGAAGATATGTTAGAGGCGCGCCGTCTACTCGGTGAGGCAGGTAAAGATATAGGCTTAGTTGCCAAGGTGGAACGTGCTGAAGCCGTAGCGGATGAGGCAACCCTTGACGGCATTATTGAAGCATCAGAAGCGGTCATGGTGGCGCGTGGTGATTTAGGGGTCGAGATTGGCGATGCCAAGTTGGTCGGTGTGCAGAAGCGCATGATCAAGCGCGCGCGTTCGCTTAACCGCGCTGTGATTACTGCCACGCAAATGATGGAAAGCATGATTTCTGCGCCGCTGCCTACCCGCGCAGAGGTATTCGACGTTGCCAACGCAGTACTGGATGGCAGTGATGCAGTAATGCTTTCCGCCGAAACGGCTGCAGGCGATTACCCACTGGAAACCGTTGAGGCGATGGCACGAGTCTGCTTAGGCGCCGAGCGTGAGAAAACTGCCCAAGAGTCAGGACATCGTATTCATGAAGGCTTCTCACGGCCAGACGAAACCATTGCACTTTCGGCAATGTATGCTGCCAATCATATGAAAGGCGTTACAGCGATTGCCTGTATGACCTCCTCGGGTTATACGCCGCTAATTGCCTCGCGTATTCGTTCAGGCTTGCCTATTGTAGGGCTTGCTCACACCCCTATTGCTCAACGTCGTATGGCGCTTTATCGTGGTGTTGTATCACTGCCGTTTGATACCTCAGCAATGAGCGCCACAGAGTTGAATGACGAAGCACTGACGCTGTTGGTTAAGCAGGGTGTTGTTAAGCTTGGCGATCACGTGATACTGACTCGAGGTGATCATATGAACGCTCATGGCGGCACTAATACCATGAAGATCATGGCAATTACCGAACAGCATATTGAGCAAGCGCAGCGCTGATTGATGCGAATCCTGCTATTAACGTGTTTACTGTTTGTTACTGCGCCTGTGTTTGCAGGCGCACCTATCATTGCGGCTGCTTCTAATCTGCAGTTTGCGTTGGAAGAGGCTGCGGAACGCTTTACTCAGCAAACGGGTCATGCTCTGCGCCTCAATTTTGGTTCCTCCGGAAATTTTCGCCGCCAAATTGCTCAAGGGGCCCCCTTTGAGCTGTTTCTCTCGGCGAACGAAGCCTTTGTACAAGCGCTTTATCAAGAAGGCCACGTCGATAACGAGGGCGTTATTTACGCCCGTGGTCGGCTGGCGTGGGCGCAGCCTAAAGGAAAGTACCCACCCCCCGATGCACACACGCCGCTTGTTGGTGTTCATGAGGCGATTGCCGCACTTGAGGAGGGGCAGCGTCAGCGTATCGCGATTGCCAGCCCTGAACATGCGCCTTACGGAGTTGCTGCCCAAGAGGTATTGCAAAAGGCTGGGCTGTGGGAAACTACCGAGCCATTGCGTATTCAAGGTGAAAATGTGTCGCAAACGCTGCAGTTTGCCCTGTCGGATGATGCCCGCGGTGGGTTAGTGGCGTACTCTTTGGTGCTGGCTTCAACACTCAGCGAGCGAAGTGAGTTTGTGTTGATTCCCGAAGCGTGGCACACGCCGTTGCGCCAACGTATGGTACTTACGCCTCAGGCAGGAGAGGTGGCACAGGCTTTTTATGCATGGCTTCAGCAAGCAGACGCGCAGGCTATTTTCCAACACTACGGTTTTAATACAGATTGATGGACTGGACAGCGCTCTCGGTATCGCTGCGCTTAGCAGGCTTGACCTGCCTCTTTTTGCTGCCCGTTGGAGTGTGGCTAGGCCGTGCGTTGGCTACCGCACATTTTCGCGGCAAAGGGCTTTGCGAAGCGCTAGTGGCGTTGCCGTTAGTGTTGCCACCCACCGTGCTCGGCTTTTATTTGCTACAGCAATTTGGCCGCGACGCTCCTCTAGGAAGTGTTTGGGCTTCGTTAACAGGAAGTGGGCTCAACTTCACTTTTAGCGGTATCTTGCTAGCCTCATTAATTGCTAATTTACCTTTTGCGATTCAGCCTATTCAGCGGGCGTTTGAGAATGTGCCAACTAATCTGCGTGAAGCTGCCTGGTGCAGCGGGCTGAGCCCTTGGCAAACTTTTTTGCGCATTGAACTACCGCTGGTATGGCCAGGCATTCTTTCCGCTATCGCATTAACATTTGCCCATACATTGGGAGAGTTTGGGGTGATTTTAATGGTCGGTGGTGCCATTGATGGGGAAACTCGCACGCTAGCGATTGCTATTTATGATCGGGTACAGGCGTTCGATGAACAGGGGGCCGCACGTATGTCAGCGCTGCTGCTATTGGTGTCGTTAACAACCCTAGGTCTGGTCTACGGGCTTGCAGGCAGGCGCAGGTGGGTGCGTGGCTAAAGTGATCACTGGTAGCGGACTGGAGGTAATGGCCAAGCAGCGTAGTCCGATACCACTGGACGCGGCATTTAGCTGCCCAGCGGGCGAACTCCTAGCGCTGGTGGGCCCGTCCGGTAGTGGCAAAACCACGTTACTGCGTACTATCGCTGGCCTGTATCAACCAGAGCAGGGCCATGTGGCATGTTTGGGCAGCACTTGGTTAGCAACTGAACGGCGCTACTCGCTTACCCCCCAGCAGCGAAAAATCGGCATAGTGTTTCAAGATTATGCGCTGTTTCCCCATCTTACTGCGCTAGCGAATGTCCAGCTTGCCCTGGGACATCTTCCCCACTCTGAACGTCCGCTTCGTGCGAAGCAGTGGCTTGCCAATGTACGTTTGGAGGGGCTGGAAAAGCGCTTTCCCAGCGAACTTTCTGGCGGCCAGCGCCAACGCGTGGCGCTGGCACGCGCCTTAGCGCGTGAACCGCAGGTATTATTGCTAGATGAACCCTTCTCAGCTGTTGATCAGGTGACCCGACGCCGACTGCAGCGAGAACTGGCGCTGTTGCGTCAGCAAATATCGATTCCCATTATCTTGGTTACCCACGATTTAGAAGAAGCCACTGCGCTAGCAGATCAAATCTGCGTGCTGCATAACGGCGTGAGTCTTCAACA
>NZ_JABUZF010000160.1:17204-18507 GCF_014897885.1 Halomonas sp. 3D7M
TCGCCACAATATTTTCGAGGGTGAAGTGACCAGTGTTAATGGCCAGAAACGGCTGCAGTGGGGGGATCGATACTTAGAGGTTGCCGTAGGCCTCTCTGATCTGCCGCAGGGTGAGAGAGTGACGTGGTACTTACCGCCTTCCGATATTGTGCTGCATCGCCGTGGTCGACCTTCACAGGGTGAGCGTGAAAACCCAGTGGCCGCTACCGTGCATGAAATGGTCGTTCTTGGCGGTATCACCTCAATCTCGCTGCGTGTTTTGCATGGCGATATGCTACGTTTCGATATTGCCACCCATGCTGCTAGACGCAACCAGCTAGCGCTGGGGGAGCAGGTACATGTGTCGTTGCTTGCTGAAGGCATTCATATTATGTCGGGAAAACATGTTGCTATGTCGTCACGCCATATGTCCTCAAATAACCTGTCTTCAAATAACCAGTCTTCTACTAATATGTCCTCTCATCAAAAAAGGAACTTGTCATGACTGTTACTCGCCGTCAGCTACTGAAGACGTCTTTGGGAGTTTCACTAGCGGCGAGTTTACCGTTGCCGCTGTTGAGCGCTTGGGCTGATGAATCTCGCCAAGCCTCGACATTGCCGCTGGCGATTCACAGCCAGGAAGGCCCGCATCGATTAGACGTTGAAGTGGCCGAGACCGCCTCCCAGCGACAGCGCGGCTTAATGGAGCGCGAGCACCTGCCTGAAGAGCGTGGCATGTTATTTCGGTTTGAGAGCGAACAGCCCGCTGGCAACGCCTTTTGGATGTACCGCACGTTAATCCCGTTGGATATTGCTTTTATCAACGGAGAAGGGCGCATTGTGGCGATCAATACCATGCAACCCTGTGCGTCTGATACCCCTCGAGAGTGCCCCGCTTACCCAGCCGGTGCGTCTTACCATGCCGCGCTGGAGGTTAACGCAGGCTAC
Organism: Halomonas sp. 3D7M; assembly: GCF_014897885.1. Taxonomy (NCBI): domain Bacteria; kingdom Pseudomonadati; phylum Pseudomonadota; class Gammaproteobacteria; order Oceanospirillales; family Halomonadaceae; genus Halomonas; species Halomonas sp. 3D7M. The sequence continues at coordinate 18,132 of NZ_JABUZF010000160.1, forward strand.
TTCGCTGAGCGCGGTATCCAGGTGGGCGACTGCGTATCAGTCCCTGCTCTGGCAGGGTTTTGCCGCCCTGATGCATAGAGTGCCGATACCGGCGTACTACAGTGGCTTTGCTGGGCGACGCTTACCAACGTTGAGCACGATCAGGGCAATACCGGCTACCACAAGCCCCCCGCCTACCAGCTTATGAATACCTAGGCTGTCGCCCATCAACAGCGCGCCCAAGCCAACAGCAAGTACCGGTACCAGCAAGGTCATTGGCACCACGCGATTCACAGGATGGCGGCGTAGTAAGGCATACCAAATGCCGTAAGCAACAATTGATGACATTACCGCGGTGTAAGTCATCGCTCCCCACCCGCGCCAACTCGCTTGCTGA
>NZ_JABUZF010000157.1:0-2491 GCF_014897885.1 Halomonas sp. 3D7M
TTATCAAGCATATCTCTGAGGCATACTCTAAGCTAAACCCCTGCATACAGATTTCTTCTTTATAAATCTGCATAATGCTGTTGCACTCTGACCTGACAAGGTCATAATTATAAACCTGCCACGGTGGAGCCTTTAGCTTTTTTGCCAATTCAGTTTTTTCTTTTGTTCTATTACTTCGACCTTCTTCAGGGCGATGATCACCAAGGAAAAGCAACTCCAAGTTATCAGGCGCTTTGTAAGAGACACCATCAACAGGGCTGAGCTTGAATGTCTTCTTACCTATAACAGGGTAAAAATCATGCACAGTGGAACCAAATTTATCACCATCAAACTCGTACTCAAGAAGACCTTTATCCATCTCATACATAACCTCGAAGCCTAAGAAGTTATCCTTTCTCCTTTCAGGATCAAGCTTTAGAGAAGCAACCACTGCATTAATTGAGTATAGCGGGTCAAATCTAGAGGTTTTTCTGCTGAACAATGTGGCTATATTACCCACAAAGTATCTGTTCCGTTGCTCGACATACATTACATCTAAAGCTTGATCGTAAGAATACCCCATGTCCAACAAGCTGTTTAGATAATCCCCAGTCAAACTATCAACTTTCTCATTCAACTCTTCATCAAGAAGCGGCTGATGCGCCCACACGCTATCAATTGGCAAAGATCTTTTTTCGCTATAAAAACTTCGAAAACATTCTCCGTAACCACCGCTTAGAATAAGACTCCCTCGGGACTTGTAGTGAGAACCATTGACGGGAGATGAAACAGCCATACCCGAAGTGTAATCCACTCCCATAACAAGGCTTTTATAAGGATCTTTATCTCCGCCGACTAATCCATGCGAACTGGAAAAGACCCAACCTTCTTGCTTTCCAATATTATAAGCTATTACTTTATCTGTCGCACTGTCAGGACCGGAACAAAAAAAGCTAACTGCTCTGTCTATACCGATTTTTGATAAAGATGCAGCGACCAATCTGGAGTCAAAACCTCCCGTTAGATGACTAGTTATATCCACCAGGCCAGATCTTTTTATAGCAGATAGATTTCGGAATATATCGTTTACTGCTAAATCCCTACACTCTGAGTATGGGGTGTCTGACAAAACCTCCTCCGCCAAGGAAAAATATTCCTTAACTTCAAACCCGCCATCATGAACTACAATGTAAGACCTTGGGCTAAGCACTTTTATACTACTAAAACTGGAATAGTTGAATGCACCATTGCCTATTTTCAGAAGGAGGGCCAGATAAAAGGGATCAGGAGCTACATCTTTAACCCCGCGCAACCTTAACTGCTCTACCAGAGCTTCCAGATCAGACGAGAATGCCGCAAACTCCTCGCACTCATAGGTATAAACAAGGCAAGCACCCAGCGGGTCTGGAAAAATCCTTATGTTATCAGAGCTTTCAATATAAAGGCAGAAGCTCCCACTAGCCTCCCTGAAAGTTCTATCAATCTCCAACGACTGGAGGCACTCTAAACGAGCAATATCACCAGTCTCAGTTACTAAGTTACCACCTAGCACACCACACCCGTCGAAAAAATATTTTGCACCATCCAAAGTAACAGCAGGCTTATTAAAAATCAGCTTCTTAAAAGAGCGCCCATGATCCAAAAAAACAACTGGAGCTTCCATTTATCAACCACCGAGAAATAATTAAAAAACAGCTTTCAGAAAAAAGTACAGACAATATCTTGATCAAAAAGATATTACATTTTTCAAAAAAGCGCCAATAACGTCTTTAATATCAAAATTGTCTTTTGCAAAAGACTTCAAGCTGGCCTCATCCCCCGAGCCACTCTTTATGCCCTCAGCCGCTGCCTTGAAATCCGGATACACCCACTCCTTCGGATAGATCTCATCCGCCCCTTCCCAAGGAAGAATGATCGGCGTGCAGCCTGATGCAGCGCCATCGGCGATGGTGAAGTGGAAGCTTTCAAAATCGCTGGTAGAAAGCGCAAAATCGATGCCGGCGTACCACTCGGGCATGTCGTTGCCGTGGGGGTCAAAGATTACTGCTCCTTTCAGCAGCGGGTCCTCTTCCAGGCGACGGTACTGGGTCTCGTACCAGGCCATTTCCTCAGGGCGGTTAGCCATCCAAGGGTACTCTTCGGGCCGCTTGCCCTTGATCCGCAGAATGTAGCCGTCGTCTTCCTTGCGTAGCTCACGCAGAATATCCAGGGCCAGGTCGAAGCGCTTACGCTGCGGCACGATGCCCACAAAGCCCAGCACCTTGCCATTGGTGGGCTTGCGCGGCACCGACTGCAGACCTTCCACATCCACGCCGTTATAGACCACCACGCCGTTCTTCTTGAGCACAGGGTTCTTGGCGACCCCTTGGCGCAGGATATGGGGGCCGACGAACATCACCGTATCGAAGGCCTCGAAGGGGATCTTCGGGAACAGGGCATGATCGATCTCCTGCAGGTGCAGCCTGCCCACCAGCTTTTGCCCTTCCCGCTTGTGCTTGCCGTACCAGATGGC
>NZ_JABUZF010000159.1:0-3491 GCF_014897885.1 Halomonas sp. 3D7M
CGCCAGGGCCGTGCGGCCCAGGCGGCAGCATCGACTTCTTGGCTGGCAGCAAAGTTACGCTCAAACAGCGATTGAACTTGTTTGGCGAAGGCTTGGTTTTCTACTTCTTGATTAGCTTCAAGGTTCCAGTGCAGATTCCAATGGTCGAAGTTACATGAGCCAAGACTGACCCAGTCATCGGCTAACACAAACTTGGCATGAATAAACGTGGGCTGGAACTCAAAAATCCGCACGCCGGCTTTTAACAACGCTTGGTAAAACCGTTGTCCTGCATAGCGCACGCCTGGGTGGTCATGTTTACTGCCCGGTAATAGTAAACAAACATCCACGCCACGCCGTGCCGCGCGAATCAGGCGTCGGCGCAGCGTGAAGGTCGGCACAAAATAAGGTGTACATAGCCAAAGCCGCTTGTTTGCCTGATTTACCCGCGCATGGAGCGAGTGGCGAATAGCTTGGTAACGATAACCCCTCGCTGACATCACTCGGCCGCGTATGCCATCAGCATAATGTACGGCGGTCCGCTGTGGCGGCAACACTGAGCTAGCCCGCCCATCACCTGCTTGCCGTGTTAGCCGGGAACGCCATAAGCGGCGAAAAAGCTCTTCCCAATCAGCGACTACCGGGCCTTCGATGCGCACCGCAATTTCGTACCATGCTTCCAGAAACTCATCCACCGCGCCAAATCCGCCGGTAAACGCAACCTCTCCATCCACGACAACAATTTTACGGTGGTCACGGCTTAAGTTGCGAGCCAGCGAGTGAAAACCAATGGGATTAAAGAACCGTAATGCGACACCTGCTTGCTCTAGGCGTATACGATCACGCTGCTCCAATCCCATGGAGCCATAACCATCGAGCAGCAAACACACCTTTACACCGCGTTCAGCAGCGTCGATCAGCGCATTACTCATCTGGTTCGCTAACTTACCTGACTCCATCAAGTAGAGCTCCACCAGCACGTAGTGCTCCGCTTGACTAACCGCATCAAACATAGCTGGCAAAAATCGCGTTGCTTCCGGCAACAGAGTAGTGCGGTTGCCTTCACGCCACACGTGCTGCATAGAGACTCCTTCTCTTGATGAAACGGCTCAGCGACGAGTTAGCGAACGATGGACGTACAAATCGTACCGGCTCGTTTTACCTTCCAGCGTATGCTGCGGCGCGGGGCCGCCGATAGGGGGTGCTTTACGGGGTCGCTTGACCACTACTCGATGCGTCGCTACATCCAACGCCGCTTCTAATAAGCTTGGTGCATCATCATCGTCTCCCGCCAACTCTCGAAACACGCGCATCTCTTTCTTGACCAACGCCGACTTCTCACGGTGCGGAAACATCGGATCAAGATGAATAACCTCAGGATCAAAAGCTGCGCTTTCCACAAGAGCAGCCAACTGCTTAGCGGCATCACCATGGCGGAGCGTCATACGCAAGGCAATCTCTGCTGTCGTCTGTGTTTTTGCAGCACGCGCGAGACCATCTTGAAGCAGTGCGGCAATCGCCGCGACACGTTCAATTAGTAAGACATTTGCGCCCAGGCTTGCCAGTACGAACGCATCCCTACCCAAACCAGCCGTGGCATCCACGACGTTAGGTGTGATGCCTTTAGCAAGCCCACAGGCTTTTGCCACTAACTGCCCGCGACCACCACCAAACTGACGGCGATGGGCTGCCTTTCCAGCGGCAAAATCCACGCTAAGCGGTTTTCCGTATTGGCGCTCATCACCTGACAGTGCCAATTGGCCATCAACGTAGCTAAGCGCTAACCCCGAAGGCAGCACAAGCGTCTCTGGGCTTGCCATGTGGCTCATGCTGGCTTTTTCCAGGCCACGTCGTTGCGCAAATAAACTGGCTGTGCTTCATTGGCTGCCTGACCTAACCCCGCTTCCAAATCACGAGCGGCGAGCCATGCCATCTCTTCGGCCCGTGGCTCAAGATCAGTGAGGTGCTGAGACATGTTGGCTTGTAGGCTTAACGCAAAGTCATCCCACAGCGTAAACCCCGAGCCCACGCCTACCCAGTCGGTCTCCTCCGCAGGCAAACAAAAGTTAGCAGGCGCCACGACTACTTCGTCACTTTGCAAGCTAAGCGTGTCATTTAAACAGTGCCAAGTAGCCGCATAGATTTCGCCCATACGGGCATCTAACGCGGTCACTACATGGCGAAAATGGTAGCGGCGATGGGCCTGAAGCGCGAGCGCTTCCAAGGTGGAAATACCCAACAATGGACGATCCAGCCCAAACGCCAAGCCTTGCGCTGCACCGGCAGCGATGCGCAAGCCGGTGAATGAACCAGGGCCACGCCCAAACGCAACCGCATCTAGCTGCTGCGTAGAAATATTGGCCTCAGCGAGAATGTCATCCACCATCGGCATTAAGCGCCGGGTATGGGCCCTTGGCGTCATCTCGAAACGCGCCAAGCATTCACGCTGGCTACCCTGCTGGCGCAATAAAGCCGCAGAGCAGGCACTAGAAGATGCGTCCAGTGCGAGAAGGTATAACGATGACATCGATTCTGCACTCCATAAAATAGACCGTCATTATACCTTTACGCGGCCTCAACGACGATGGCCCGCAGGTAACCTGCGGGCCATCGTGACATTCACTAGCATGTGCTACTTAGCAAAGCGCTTCTTTCACTTGCCGAGTAATGTCAGCCACGCTGCCTACGCCTTCTACGCGATGATACTGCGGCGCGGCCTCAGGGTCTTCTTTCGCCCACTGCTGATAATAATCTACCAACGGTGCGGTTTGGTCGTGATAAACCGACAGACGGTTGCGCACGGTAGACTCTTGATCATCTTCACGCTGAATCAGCGCTTCCCCAGTCACGTCATCTTTACCCGGCTCTTTGGGCGGATTATGGTCGACATGGTAAACACGCCCAGATGCCGGATGCACACGACGCCCTGCAAGACGGCTCACAATTTCTTCGTCTGGTACGGCAATTTCCAACACGTGGTCCAGCTTAACGCCAGCTTCTTTCATCGCATCGGCTTGCGGGATGGTGCGCGGAAAACCATCGAACAAGAAACCATTTTCACAGTCGGGTTGGCTAATACGCTCTTTAACAAGATCGATAATGACATCGTCGGACACCAAACCGCCGCTATTCATAATCTCTTTTACTTTGAGACCCAACTCGGTACCGTCCTTGATGGCCGCGCGCAGCATATCCCCGGTGGAAATTTGAGGGATCTTAAATTGCTCACAGATAAACTGAGCCTGAGTCCCCTTCCCCGCGCCGGGGGCACCCAACAGGATTAAACGCATGGCACTGCTCCTTGAATGTTAGTCGTTAGATATGAATAATTTTTGAATAATGGACTGACAATAACCGTGCCGTTCGGATGACACAACTCCCCAAAAGCCTGATAACGCATTTTTTTAACATTTTCTTAAGCAAAAACAGTCAGGTGGCAATTTCTTGTACTTTGGTCACCCTTCGTTGCAGACCTACTGAACTGTTTTAAACACAAGCGGCGCCCTATTGGG
>NZ_JABUZF010000159.1:3509-3672 GCF_014897885.1 Halomonas sp. 3D7M
CCTATGGGGCGCCGCTGGTGGCTTACTGTGAGACGATTACAGCAGCAATCGGCGAATATCCGTCAGCACATCGGCCAGAAAGGCCGTAAAGCGGGCAGCATCCGCACCGTTAATCGCCCGGTGATCATAGGAGAGCGAGAGCGGCATCATTAAGCGCGGTTGG
>NZ_JABUZF010000168.1:0-1769 GCF_014897885.1 Halomonas sp. 3D7M
ACCAAACACCGCTCCCACGCCAATGCCCGCGACAATAAACCGATAACCCTGAGTACCACTGCCTGCCGCGAGGCCAAAGGTCAGCACAGCGGCGGTCGTTGCCCCAGCCAATGCCATCGCGGGCGGCGCAATAGACACGCTCATGCCTACAATAGAGGCCACCGCAAACGCCGTTGCGCCATTATCAATACCGATAATGCCGGGCGTGGCTAGGCGATTGCATGCCAGGGTTTGCATCAAAATACCTGAAAGTGCGAACGCCGCTCCGGTAAAGCAAGCAGCGGCCAAACGAGGCAAACGCAGCTCCTGAACCATAAAGGCCGTCATCATGTCACCCTTACCTAATACGGCAGGAATAACCGCACTGGGCGCCAGCGGTACGCTACCTAAGCTTAGATAGAGCAGGCAAGATGCCAGCAATGCAATCAACAAACCAATATTGACCGCTAGCGCGCGCTTTTCGAGCAGGAAACTATAGCCCCAACGGGGTAGCGCGATATGCCAGTAGCCTTCCGGCGCTGGCACGCTATCGGCATGCTCTGCGGCATGGATTGGAACATTGTTTAAAACATGGCTGGGAGTGACAACATCCGTTAAAGGCGGATGATTCGCCATTATTTTCATATCAACACATCACCAAGATGACACCAAGACGCCTGGGCGGCAGGGTGTTAAAAAAAGCGTTACAGCATGGGTAACCGTTTAGCACGCACCACGGCAATCAATACCGGCGCGCCACATAGCGCGGTAAGCACCCCCAATGGCAGCTCGGAAGGTGCGACGGCAACACGCGAGATAATATCCGCCGAGAGCACAATCAATGGGCCTATCGGCAGGCAAAACCACAGCGTGCGGCGAATATCGGGTCCTGCAAACGCACGCGCTACAAACGGCACCACCAGCCCAACAAAGGCGATCGGCCCGGCAATCGCAGTTGCTGCACCAACCAGCAGAGCCACGCAACCAACGGCTACCCAACGGATCAGCGTGGGGTGATGCCCCAAGCCACTCGCCGCTCGCTCGCCTAGCGCCAGCGCAGCCAGTGGCCGCGCCATGATCACCACCGCGATGGCAGCAACTAGTAAGCTCGGCAGCACAGCCACAAGATCATCCAGCCGTCTTCCTGCCAGGCTGCCTATCACCCAAAAACGAATCTCATCAGCGGCGCGCTGGTCGTACAGCAGCATTAATGAGGTGAGCGAGCCTAACAGTCCAGAAAATGCCGCCCCCGCCAACACTAAACGCACCGGATCATTTCCCACTCCGCGAAAACGCGCCACGCTGAGGACACAAACACAACCAATCAGTGCTCCTAACTGGGCAACCGAAATGCGTAGCGTGGCAGCGCTAGCTCCTAGCACCAGTGCCAGTGCTACCGCAAAGGCCGCTCCTGCGCTTACCCCCAGCAGACCCGGCTCGGCGAGCGGGTTACGGGAAATGGCTTGTAGCAGCGCCCCGGCAACGCCCAATGCAATACCCACCACAATGCCAATTAAGGTACGCGGAGCACGAAGCTCCCAGACGATAAACTGCGCTTCGCTGTCGCTGGCACTCTGCAGCAATCCCAGCACTCGGCGTGGCCCCACCTCTCCTGCCCCAATCAGTAAACTAACGACGCTCACCGCCACAAGGGCGGTGAGCAGAATAAGCATCCATGTACGGGGAGCATAGCGCCGACTGGCGCCGCCCATTGCGTTAGATAGTGATGTCACGGCAACAATGCGTTCTCGATATCGTCCAGAATGGCTTGAGCGGCCAGCGGGCCGTTG
>NZ_JABUZF010000168.1:1812-7934 GCF_014897885.1 Halomonas sp. 3D7M
CCATTCACCGGCACGACCTGATCTTGTTTAACCACGTCCAAACGTGTGAAGGCGGAGCTTTGCTTGGCGGCATCTAACGCCGCTTGGCCATCGGCGTTAAGCGTAGCCAGAAACAGCCAATCGCCATCCACTTGGGAAAGGTTTTCAAGACTGAGTATATCGCTATGGGGGTGACCTTCAGCAACCAGACCCGCATCCTGAACCTCTAACCCCACTTTCGCCAATAGGCCAGTGGCGATCAGCTCTTTGGACATCACCATCGGGCCATTGGGCATCCAGCGAGCCAGCACAGCAGTGCCACCTGCGTTCGCATCATCAATCGCGGCGGCCAATTCGTTAATACGTTGATCGACGGCTGCAATGGCATCGTCAATTTCCGCTTCACGATTGAGCGCCTGCCCATAAAGCCGCGCTTCCGCTTGCCAATTATCAAACGCTAACGGTTGAGTATGCGGCACCACAGTGGGCGCAATGCGCGATAGCAACTGGTACTGCTCTTCCGATAGCTGAGCAGCGGCCAGAATTAAATCGGGCTGCTGGGCCAAAACCGCTTCAATATTGATTTCACGTGTAACGCCGACAATCTCAGGGCGCTCGCCATTAAAGTGGGCTTCCACGTACTCAGCAACATTATCACCACCGCGGGTAGTGACCGCGCCAACGGGGGTCACGCCAGCAGCCAAAGCAGCATCTAACGCACCCTCATACAGAGTGACAACACGCTCTGGCGCATCACTAACGTCAACGTCTCCGTATGCGGTATCCAGCGTGCGCGCCTGAGCAACGCTTGCCAACGACCCGCCTACCAATAACCCGCCTACCACAATACCGACTAGTCCGTTGCGCAGCGATGAGTAACCCATAAGTAACGCTCCTGAGAGTTTGTGGCAATGATAATAACGATTCTCAAAGGCACTTGCATTATTATTCCAACGAATCGAACGTTCCAGATACTGCAACACCCACTTAATTAGCCGCCTAATAACCTTAATAGAGGTGTATTTTGTTCATAGCATTGTTCGATATTAAGCAACACAATGTTCGATGAAACAAACTCGCATATGGGAACTTTTCTTCTTAGAATCACCACCTCGATTGATAACAGTTTTCATTAGCAAATAAGTTTCATCTCAGGGGATCACCATGCCACGCTTCACTCGCACCGCGTTAGCCAGCGCCGTCGCTCTTAGCGTCACCGCCACCGCGGCCTTAGCTCAAGAATCAGAACAACTAGACAATATCGTTGTATCTGCAAGCGGTTTTGAGCAGGCACTGGTGGATGCCCCTGCCAGTATTTCCGTCGTTTCTCGTGAGGAACTGGAGCGCAAGCGCATTACCAGCGTGGCTGATGCGTTACGTGATGTAGAAGGTGTTGATGTTGGTGGGTCTGTCGGCAAAACCGGGGGCCGCAATATCAGTATTCGTGGGATGCCTAGCGACTATACATTGATTCTTATTGATGGCCGTCGGCAGAACGCGGCTGGCAGCGTCACGCCTAACGGGTTTGGCGAAACATCTACTAGCTTCTTCCCGCCTGTCTCCAGTATTGAACGTATCGAAGTCATTCGTGGCCCAATGTCGACGCTATATGGCTCTGACGCCATGGGCGGGGTAATCAACATCATCACTCGTCGAGTAGACCGCGAGTGGGTTGGCTCCATAGGCGTTGAAAACACATTTAATGAAGATCGTGATTTCGGCGATCGCCGCGAAATCAACCTGTACACCAGCGGCCCGCTTATTCAAGACACGCTAGGCATTCAGGTGCGTGGTCGCTTATACGAACGAGATGCATCAGAGCTTACTTACACTGACGGCAACGGCAATCCCATTGACGTTAGCCAGCGCGGCCCCAGCCCCGTTGAAGGCGATACCTATAACCTGGGCGGCAAGTTAACCTGGACCCCAAATGCCGATCACGACCTTTGGCTGGATGGTGAAGTTAATCGACAGCGTTATAACAATGACGAATGCCAGCTTGGTACTTTAGATGGCCGCACCCGTAGCTGCGCGCCAGATCCTGGCGCCGCCAATGGCTACGCCGACGAGTTGCGCTTTGAGCGTCAGCAGGTTGCTATTGGTCACACTGGACGCTTTGCATCAGGCACGCTCGAATCCAGTTTAATGCGCAACACCACAGAAACTAAAGGCCGCACGATTCCTGGTGAAAATGGCGTTGCCTATGACGGTTTCCCTGGCATCGTGGGCGGCGCGCCTCGCGAGCTAGAAACCACCAATACAGTGTTAGACAGCAAATATATCATGCCGCTAGGCGACCACATGACCACAGTGGGCTTGCAGTGGTGGGATGCTAAGCTCGATGATGGGTTAGCAAATGAGACCTTTGAGCAAACCACATGGTCGCTCTTCGCAGAAGATGAGTGGATGCTACGTGACGATTTGGCGCTAACGCTTGGCGGTCGCTACGATCATCATGATGCCTTTGGCAGCCAGTTCAGCCCACGTAGCTATTTAGTGTGGAACACGACGCCAAACTGGACACTGAAAGGCGGCGTCAGCCGAGGCTACAAAACGCCCTCGCTGAATGACCTGCATGCGGGTATCAATGGCGTTACGGGCCAGGGCACCATACTCACTATCGGCAACCCGAACCTTGAACCGGAAACCAGTACCAGCAGTGAAATTAGTGCACATTACGATAGCCTGGCAGGCTTCACCGCTAGCGCCACGCTGTTCTATAACGAGTTCGACGACAAAATAGCCAGCGGCAACGACATTGTTGTTGAGAACAATCCGCTGGTACCCGATGGTGTCTATAGCCAAGACGTCAATATCGATGAAGCCGTTACCCAGGGTGTCGAGCTTTCTACCAGCTATCAGTTCACGCCAGATTGGCGCTTATCGGCCAACTACACTTACACCGATAGCGAACAGAAGAGCGGTAACAACCGTGGCGAACCGCTGACCGATACCCCGGAGCATGCATTCAATGCCACGCTGCGCTGGCAAGCCACGCCGCAGTTAGACACGTGGCTTTCCGCCGAGTACCGCAGCGAACGATACCGTAACCGTGAAAGCGTTAGGGGCGCGCCCTCTTTCGATGACCTAGGCGACTTCAAAGCCTATTCACTGTTCCACTTAGGCGGCAGCTACGCATTTACCGAGCAATTTAACGTGAGTGCCACCATCTATAACTTGTTCGATAAAGACTTTGTCGATTATCGCGCTTACGGTGACGGCACTAGCTTTGGCAATGTGTATGCCAACAGCGAAGAGGGACGCCGACTGTGGCTCTCTGCACGCTACGAGTTCTAAACGCTGCTAGCTAGAAGGTTCTATTTACTGTTTCAATGCTGACTTATTGCCCTGGCCATGCGCCAGGGCTTTTTTTTACGCCCGCTTAACCGCGAATTCGATGTTGATTAGGGAACTGTCTGCCATGACCGCGCACCCGCTCGTCCGCTATCTTGCCTTGGTTCTACTGTTGCTCTGCGGCCTAATGCTCTCTAGCGCTTCATTAGCGCAATCAGCCCCCAGGGTTGAGCTGGCGCCCGTCAACCGCGAGCCAATTTATACCGAAACAAACCTGGTCGGCACCGTAAACTCCCTGGAAGATGCCCTACTCTCAGCATCAGTAGCAGGGCTTATTATTCAGGTAGCGGTTAATCCTGGCGACCACGTCGCCAAGGGAGACACGCTAATCGCGCTGGATGACGACCTGGCTCGTTTTGACGTAGCAGCGGCGGTTGCCGCAGAACAGGAGGCCCAGGCCACGCTGGCGGAAGCAGAACGACTACTGCGAGAAGCGGAATCGGTGGGCGTAGGGCGTAACATCGCAGCGACTGAAGCTAGCGCCCGCCGTAGTGCCGTTAACGTGGCCCGCGCCGCACGCTCGCGTTTAACGGCGGAGCAAGCGCGCTTAAACGCCCTACTGGCTCGCCATGCAATTAACGCCCCTTTTGATGGCGTTGTCAGCGCTCGCAGCGTCAATCTCGGTGAGTGGGTCACGCCAGGAGATAGCGTTGCGCGACTCGTTAACCTTGATGAACTGCGCGCTGATTTTCAGGTGCCCGAAGCCTTTTATGCCGCCGTTCAAGACGAAGCGTTTATCACTCTACGTGCGGGGCAACAAACCCACGAGACCACTATCGCCACCCTAGTGCCGATCAGTGACCCCAGCGCCCGCACATTTCTATTACGCGCCCATGTGCCCGAAGCAGCTTCACTGTACCCAGGTAATGCAGTGGATGCCGTGCTGCGGGCGTCGACCGGCAGCGATGGGCTGACGGTTCCCCGCGATGCGTTAAGCCGCTACCCAGACGGGCGAATCACCGTGTGGGTCGCCACACCTAACGAAAACAACACTTATCAGGTTACTGAGCAACGCGTGGAGTTGGGTATTAACTTTGCCGACCGCGTGGAAATTGTCGAGGGCCTCTCTGGTGATGAGCAAGTCGTCATTCGTGGTAATGAATCGCTGGTCGAAGGTGTCAGTGTTGAGGATATCGCAGCGGGGAGCGAGTAATGTTTGCAGCCCTACTGCGCCAGCAAACGCTGGTCACTGTTATCGCGCTAATTTTCCTGCTGCTGGGCATTGCCGCCACGCTGCGCATCCCCGTTCAGATGATTCCCGACATTGAAGCCCGCACAATAACGGTCGAGACGCGCTGGGCGGGAGCGACACCTCAGGATATCGAAAAAGAGATCCTCATTGAGCAGGAGCAGTACCTGCGCAATGTGCCAAATCTTACCCGCATGACGGCGATGGCCGAAAGCGGCAGCGCTGAAATTGAGCTTGAATTCCCGTTTAGCGTGGATATGACGGCAGCGCTGATTCAAGTAAATAACGCGCTCAGCCAAGTATCGTCATATCCCACCAATGTGGACCAGCCACGGATTGTTTCTGCCGCCTTTTCAACAGACGCGTTTTTACGCTTTCACGTGGGTACGCTACCCGGCAACCCTAAGGCGTTAGATATCCAACTGATGAGCGACTTTATCGACGACCGTGTGCGGCCTCGCATGGAAAGCGTCAAAGGCGTGTCGGAAGTCGGCGTCAATGGCGGCGCTCAGCGGCAGCTACAAATTTTGGTCGATCCTGGTGCGCTAGCCCAGCGCGGGGTCGCACTTACCGAGCTACGCGACGCCATCACCCAGCGTAACCGGGATATATCCGGTGGCGAATTAGAAGCCGGTAAACGCCGCTACCTGATTCGCACGCTGGGCCGCTTTGATGATGCTGAGGCACTGGCGCAGCTGGTTGTCGCTCGTCAAGGCGATAGCATCGTGCGGCTTGCCGACGTTGCCGAGGTCCGCCAGGGGCAATCGCGCTTAAGCCAGCTATCGTTTTATAACGGCCAACCGGGCATTGGTATGGACCTGCGGCGGGAAAGCGGTGCCAACGTCATCGATATCAAATATGCCATTGAAGAAGAAATAGCGGCCATTAACGACAGCATTCTGCGCCCGGCGGGTATGGAAATGGTGCTGACTGCCGATGATGTGCGCTATGTGGAAGCCTCGGTCAGTAATGTATGGAGCAATCTGCTACTCGGGGCGGCCTTTGCAACGTTGGTGATGTATCTGTTTTTGCGCTCCGCTCGCGCCACCTTTATTGGCGTTATTGGCATCCCCTTCTGCACCATTGCTGCTTTTTTAGGGCTGATGCTCATGGGGCGCACGATTAACGTGATTTCCATGGCAGGCATTGCCTTTGCCATTGGCATGAGCGTCGATAACAGCATTGTGGTGTTGGAAAATATTGAGCGATACCGTCGTTTAGGACTCGATCGTATTGAGTCGGCGCTACGCGGCGTGCAGGAAGTATGGCCCGCGACGCTGGCATCGACGACCACCACCATCTTGGTGTTCTTACCGATTCTGTTTATCGAAGAAGAAGCTGGGCAACTGTACTCTGACGTAGCCATTGCCGTTTCTGCCGCTATTTTTGCCTCAATGCTGGTGGCAGTTACCCTGGTGCCGTCACTCTGTTCGCGCTTCAATTTTTCGATGCGCAACGAGCATGAGGATAACCCCGCGGCCTCACGCCCTTCGTGGGCTGGGGAGCGGCTTAATCGATTGATTGCCACCCCTTTTCGGCGCGGAGCGATCCTGGTAACCACGCTAGTGATCAGCGGCTGGACTATCGTTGTACTCACTCC
>NZ_JABUZF010000168.1:7959-14243 GCF_014897885.1 Halomonas sp. 3D7M
GCCGAGTACTTACCCGAAGGCGAGGAACCTAAAACCTTTGCGGTGATGAGCCCACCGCCTGGCTATAGCCTGCAGGAGATGGCGGGAATCGCCGCGCAAGTAGAGGATTACTTTTTACCCCATGTAGACGCTGACCCAGCGGCTTTTTTAGCGGGCGACACTGAGGTGCCGCCGCTGGCTTATATGAACATGCGAGTCGCCCCTACGCGGCTGTTTATCGTCGCGGAAGCAGCTGACCCTGGTGATATCGAAGCGTTAATGGACGCACTTACCAGCTACTACGAGCGCTTTCCAGGAATGCGCGCATTTGCCTCGAAAGGCTCGATCATCTCCAGTAATGATGGCGGCACGCGGAGTATCAACCTGGATATCGCCGGCCCGGATTTGGCGACCGTTTATGAAGCCGCCAATAACCTCTACCGAGAAGCCCGTAATGAGTTTGGCAATCCGCGCATTCAGAGCCAGCCCTCTTCGCTGTCGTTGGATCAGCCGCTGATTCAAATTCGCCCAGATTGGGCGCAGGCGTCAGCACTTGGTTTAGCGGCAGGAGATGTCGGCTTTTCAGTCGCCGCACTCACCGAAGGTGCCTATGTGGATGACTTCTTTCTCGATGACGAGAAGATCGATATTTATCTTTATGGCCCCCAGCTGTCGCTACCTCTGGACCAGCTACCCAACCTTCTGTTGCATACCCCCAGCGGCGCGACGCTACCGCTCTCTGCAGTCGCCAGCATTGATGAAACTATGGACACCAGTGTTATTCGTCGGGTCGATAGCAGCCGGACGGTAACCCTCAATGTCATTCCGCCACCCAGCATTGCCCTGGAAGCAGGAGTTGAACAGGCAGAGAGGATGCTGGAGCGGCTTCGCCATGAAGGGGTACTACCATCGGCGGTGGATATTTCGATTTCGGGAGCGAGTGATCAGTTAAATGCCACGCGGGAAGCATTAATGAGCAACTTCTTGATTGCCATTGTGATTGTCTATTTGCTACTGGTAGCGATTTTTTCTCACTGGGGGTACCCGCTGCTGATCCTTACCTCAATTCCGTTGGGCGTGGTGGGTGGCATTATGGGTCTGGCAGCCATGAATACAGTGGGCAGCCTACTGCCACTCATTGGCATCGCTCCACTCACTCAGCCCTTCGATATGATTACTATGCTGGGCTTTTTGATATTAATGGGAACCGTGGTGAATAACCCCATCCTGGTTGTCGACCAGGCACGGCGGCGACTACACGATAAGCAACTATCTGTTCAGGAAGCAGTGTCTCAGGCGGTACAAACCCGCCTGCGCCCAATTGCGATTACCACGCTGACAACTCTGTGCGGGCTTTCACCGCTGGTATTTTTACCCGGCGAAGGCACCGAGCTTTACCGTGGTGTAGGGGCGATTGTCTTATTTGGCTTGCTGGGAGCTTCCATCGTGACGGTGACGTTCCTGCCAGCATTGATGATAAGCGTACTGCAGCTTAGCAAACGCAATACGCAGCCTGCCCAAGCCCAACATCCGTAAATAAATACGTGGTTCACTCAAAAACGCGGCCACCTAATAAGGTGGCCGCAATGTTTAATAGCATGGCTAAACAGGTACTAGAACGCGACATTCAGCCCCAACCAAACACGGCGACCGTCGTCCACGTAGCCGTACTCTTCGTAAGTAATGCGCTCATCAAATAGGTTGTAGATACCCGCGTTCACCGTGGTGCTATCGTTAAGCTTGTAGCCCATTCCTGCATCAACAAAGGTGTAGGAAGGTGCCACCACTGAGCTACTTGATGGGCCGGTAGTGGGCTGGCTCTCCTCTCCACGGTAGCTCACTTTTGTCCATTGGTTGAGTCGCGAGTTGACCTGCCAGTCAAGCGTAGCCGAGACCTGATGGCGCGGTAGCTGCGTCAAAGGCTCACCAGCATATTGGCCACTTTTTTGTTCGGAGTCAGTGAAGGTATAGCTAGCCGTTAACGAGACTGCATCTGTCAACGGCGCTGCCAGACTGGCCTCCACCCCTTGCGTAATCGCCTCATCCACGTTGACGCGATAAGTGGGGTCACTGCCAAAATCATTACGGCCATCGGTACAGATATCCACAGGGCAAGCAATGCGCGTAATTTTATCGTCAAAGTCGTTGTGGAACAGCGTCAAACTGCCGCTTAGACCTACCTCATTGGCATAGAGCAGTGCAATCTCTTTGTTAAGCGACGTTTCGGGTTTAAGGTCCGGGTTACCGTAAATATTGCCACCGCGGCTGACCTGCCCCCAATCGGGAGTGATTTCGCGTAGGCTTGGCGAGCGATAACCGGTTGAAACGCCCCCTTTAAGCGTCCAGTCAGGTGTCACATTCCAAACGCTGTACAGGCGCGGGCTGACGTGGCTGCCGAAGTTATCGTCGTCATCGACGCGTAAACCACCGGTCAACGCCCAGGTGTCGGTCAACATCCACTCATCTTCTACAAATAGCGCCCGCTGGCTATTTTCGATTTCGGTCCGATCAGATATTCGGTTGGTGGTGGTATCGTTCAGCGATTCCTCTTCGTAGCTCGCGCCAACAGTCACTAGGTGCATGCCTAGTGGGATCACCGCGCTGGTTTTAGCGGTAGTATTGGTAATTTCGATATCGCGGGATTTGTTGTCGCTACGCTCACGCTGTACAAAGGTCTCGCTGGTGCCCCAGTCAAAGCGGCCACTGTGGGTAACGGCAACGTGAGTATTGGTGTATTCGCCGATACTGTCGGCGCAACCACCTCAGCAACCCTCAGCAGCGCCAGAACGCCCCATCCGCGAGTGGCGATCCTGTTCGGTAATACCGGCTTCGGCGGTGAAGTCATGATTATCGTTCGCCGCGAAGTTCAGCCGCGCGGTTAGACTTTGCAGACTTTTCTCTTCGTAGCCGTTCAAAATATCATCTTCATCCTGCTCAGACGCACGCCCATAAAGTTGTAGACCTAACCGGTCACCCACTAACGGACCGCTTAGGTAGAAATTCGCTTGGCGGCTGTCCCCAGAATTGCTGTTCTCTTGTAGCACCGTGTCAAGCTGCACATTGCCGTGCCATTCATCAGCCACCTTGCGGGTAATTACGTTGATCACCCCACCGATAGCGTCTGAACCGTAAAGTGTCGACATTGGCCCACGCACCACCTCTATGCGCTCAATCGCTTGTAGTGGCGGAAGCCAGTCCTGTTCGAACCCAGCGCTACCATTCGGGCGTGATTCCCGAGAATTTTGCGGACGTCCATCCACCAAAATTAAGGTGTACTGGGAGGGCATGCCACGAAGTGAAATATCATTGCCACGGTCACCTGCGCCGCCACCGGTAACAACCACACCCGGCACATCACGCAGCGCGTCGGTGATATTTTGATAGTGTCCACGCTCAAGCTCTTCCCGAGAAATAACACTAATAGAAGCAGGCGCACTGGTAATTTGCTGTTCAAACCCCGATGCGGTAACCACAACATCATCTAGCCGAGGTGTTTCTTGTGCCAACACGGCGCTACTGGCCAATGAAGAGATGGCACCGGCCAATAGCGTGCGACGCAAACGAGAAGACATAGCAGGGTTCCTTTAATGTGAAAGAGCACTCGCAATCAAATACGAATCATTAATATTCGCATTTTTGCATAATTCTTACACAAAGAGGTCGCACAGTGCGTTCAGCCATTCGGAACACAAATGCCAATTATTTTCATTAACATCATTAAATGGCACAATAGCGTTTCAATTGTTGCCCAGTGGCCCCGACCATGTACGATTTTGATGAACTCGCCGCCTTTGCCGATGTGATGACTACCGGTAGCCTAACGCGCAGCGCACAAAAGCTAGGACTTGCTAAATCGACACTGAGTCGCCGCATTAGTCAGTTAGAAGCAAGATTGGGTCAGCCACTGCTCAGGCGGCAAGCCAACCGGCTGATTCCTACGGAAGCGGGTCTGCTATTTCATAACTACTGCACAGAACTGCTAGCGATGGCGGCACATAGCCAAGAAGCGCTGGCAGAACTGCGTGAGGAAATCAGCGGAAAAGTAACACTGGAAGTTCACGGGGCATTAGCACGAGGCTGGATGGCAGGCGTCGTTGATGCATTTTTAACCCGCTATCCTAAGGTGGAATTAACCCTCCACACGCGAGAATCTCCGCCCACTAAAATGCACAGTAACAGTGTGCACATCTGGCTAGGGGCAACGCACGAATGCGGTCTCAATCAGGAGCGCTTAGGGCACTTGACTCGCGGCCTTTATGCCAACCCCAGCTATCTTGCCAACGCTGGTTACCCTCAGCATCCAAGCGAGCTAGAATCACACGCGTGGATTGATTTACTCGATAGTGCTTCTAGCGGCCTGCTGTTCCACCATGCTCATCACGACGACTTTCTGTTTAATGCCCCCCGCTCGCGGCTGCGCGTCGATCTAACCGTGCTTCAAATTGATGCCATTGCTTATGGTCAAGGCATCGGACTGTTGCCCCACTGGGTGGTTGAAAAACGCGAGAAGCATCATCCCGGTGATTTAGTCAGCTGCTTGCACGGCTGGGAACCCGCCCCGCTGCCAATCACCATGCTGTACGCTTATGGCCACCATTCGCGCCGAGTTAACGCACTGCTCGAGTTTTTACGCGAGCAAGTTCCTGCTGCCTGGCAATCCAATCACTCCACCACTAGCGCTGAATAACCAATTCACCTTGCCAGTTAGCGGCCTAATTAACGACAATGAGTCGCTAATCATCGTCAAGGAATGGTAATGCTCGCCGAACTTTTTGCTGTGATGGCGCCGGTACTCGCCGGTGCTGGGCTGGGATATCTGTGGGTACGCTTAGGGCATCCCTACCCCGTCGATTTCATTACTCGTTTGGTGTTTAACATCGGTACACCCGCGCTGGTGCTTGCCTCACTTTCTGGGGCTAATATTGATGCCAATAGCTTTGGACAGATGATGCTTGCCACGACGCTGGTGATTCTCACCATGGGCGCAGCGAGCTTTGTGGTCGCCAAACTGTTGCGCCGCAGTTGGCGCGTATTGCTCGCCCCGATGATGTATCCCAACACCGGCAATATGGGACTCCCTGTTGTTCTGTATGCCTTTGGCAGCGCAGGGTTTGCCTATGGTATTACGGTGATGGTGACGGTCTCGCTCTTTCAGTTCACCTTAGGGGCTGTTCTCAACAGCAACGGAAGCCCGACTAAAACGCTGCTTAAAACGCCCACCGTCTATGCCATTTTAATTTCGATGGCATTGCTGTTAACCGACACATCACTGCCCCCTTGGTTAGCCAATACGGTCGACTTGATGTCTGGTTTCACCGTACCACTTATGTTGATCACGCTCGGTGTTTCCCTAGCCAGCATCCAGGTAAAAAGCCTGCGTTCCGGCATCGGTTTTAGCCTAGTACGTATCCCTCTTGCTGCTGGGGCAGCGTGGCTAATTGCGGGTTGGGTTGGCCTGCCCCCTCTGGCACAAAGCATTCTGGTGCTGCAAATGTGCATGCCTGTGGCAGTGTTCAACTACTTGTTCGCCCAGCGTGCCCAGCGCGAACCGGCCTATGTCGCCAGCCTCGTTTTTTGCTCTACACTGCTTGCCCTGGTGTATTTACCGATACTGCTGGCATTTCTGATGTAGCGTTTTTGATATAGCCCGCCGGATATATGGCAACACAGGGAACCCCGCTCGCTTTAAGTAGTCACTGCTAGGCATGGAACATGATCATCGAAGGCCCCGACGACAGGAGTGAGCATGATGTGCCAACCTCAATCACAAGCACGCCAAGCAGTGTTAACGACGCCTTCTCATCGTTGGTTTCTAACAGCTCTTGGCGGGTTAATGTTGGCGGGCACTGTTAGCAATGCTCAAGCAGAAATGGTTCACGACGCGATCGAAACCGATCAAATGACCTTGTCACTTGAACGTGTGGCGAGTGGGTTGAACAGCCCCTGGGCAGTGGCTTTTTTGCCTGACGGGCGTTTTTTAGTCAGCGAACGCCGTGGTCAACTCACCCTGGTAGATCAGGCAGGTAACCCGCAAACGCTCGAAGGAATGCCCACGGTCAGTCACCAGGGGCAAGGTGGGCTTCTCGATATCACCTTGCACCCTTCCTTTGGTGACGGTGAACATGACTGGATTTATTTCACCTGGAGCAAACCCGACGGCAATAACAGTCGCTCAGCACTATCACGGGTTAAGTGGCAAGGGAATTCACTCGGTGAGATCGAGCACCTTTTTGAACAAGATAACCCATTCAAAAAGGGCAAGGATGCATCCGAAAGATACATTCTCGATAAATCAAGACAGTCCA
>NZ_JABUZF010000168.1:14256-23879 GCF_014897885.1 Halomonas sp. 3D7M
CACTATTAATGAGTATTGGAGACCGCGGCGCTAACCCATCCCGAGCCCAAGCAAGCGATGATCATGCAGGCTCCACGCTGCGCCTAACGGATACGGGCGGTGTTCCTGACGATAACCCTTTCGTGGGCGCCGATAGCACCTTGGATGAAATTTACTCCACGGGCAATCGCAACATTCAAGGGTTGACGGTACTTAGCAATGGTGAACCCTGGGCGACCGAACATGGCCCGCGCACAGGCGATGAGCTTAATCACATCAAAGCAGGCAGTAATTATGGCTGGCCAGAGGTTAGCCTGGGAAATGATTATCGGACTAATGAGCCGATTGGCGTCGAATCGAAGCCCGGCATGGTCGACTCGGTTTACCGCTTTGAAGGCCGTTTTGCGCCTTCGGGTCTTACCGAAGTCACCAGCAGCGCGTTTGGTGACTGGCAGGGGCAGCTATTAGCTGGCGGTTTAGCCAGCGAAACATTACTGCGTCTGCAATTGGAAAACGGCAACGTGGTGGATGAAGAGGTTATTCTTGACGGCCACATTGGCCGCATTCGCGATGTGCGCCAAGGTCCCAACGACGCCATTTATTTGCTAACCGATGGTGATCAGGGCAGCCTTTACCGTTTGCAGGTGGTTAATTAACCCACACTAACGTTATCTAAACCGCGACTCTTTATACTGCCTATTGATACTGTCTATTTATTTATACTGTTTATGCACGCTGCCAATGCTGTTCACTGCTGAACAGCCGGTACTCATCACGGATACCTGATGCGACTACGTAATTTAATTATTTTGACGGTCATCGTGCCACTGTTTGTCATTCTAGTGGTTTTTAGCCTAGTGGCTATCAAGTCGCTAGAAGATAACGTGCGCTCCAAGCTGCAAACCGAAGTTGAGATTATCACCCGTGCACTGGGCACATCACTGAGTTACGCCGTCACTCGTGATAGCGACACCCCACTAGGAGAAGCGTTGCAATCCGCTTTTTCCTTCCACCGTATCTATGGTGCTTATGTGTTCGACACCCAAGGCCGGGAAGTTTATGGCCTTGGTCTGGGCAAGGACCTGTTTTCGCCGGATGAAATTCAGCAGGTTATCAAACAAGATGATCTGTACAGCAATTACCGCCAGCAGGAAGGCTGGACGTACTACTCAGCATTGATTCCGCTGCGGGCGCAAAACGGCATGGTGAAAGGTGTTCTGCAAGTAAACCGACTTAACACCGGCATCGAAAACTACACGGGTTTTATCAGCATTGTGGCAGTTCTGGTGTTCGTGATCGGAGCGGCCGGTATTGTTTTTAGCATTTGGTGGGGCTTTAGGCACTATATAGAACGACCGCTCAACCGTCTTTTGCACGTGATGTTACTTGTGGAAGATGGCGACCGCAGCCAACGGGCTACGGTAGATGGTCCGACGGAATATCGCCGCTTAGCATCAGGCTTGAACGGCATGCTAGATGCCATGGCAGAAAAAGATCGCGATATTGATGCCCGTCGGCAGCGCGAAATCGAATTAGAAAAGCGCCTGCGCAAATCTAAAAAGCTGGCGGAGTTAGGCGTTTTGGCGGCCGGTGTCGCCCATGAAATTGGCGCGCCATTAACCGTCATCAATGGCCAAGCCCAGCGCTTAGCCCGCAGGGACACCATTGGCGATGACGAACGTGCACGATTAGGCCGTATCCGAGGCGAAGTCGAAAGAATTGTTCAAATTGTCCGCCAATTAATGGAGCTAGGCCGACAACATAACGTAGAGAAAGACACGCAAGCGTTGGATCAGCTTATTCTGAGTGCCAGTGAGTTAGTGGAAGAGGAGCTGGAGCCACGAAATATTCACTTGGATATTGATCTTCCCTCACCTACCCCCCATCTATTGGTCAATGGGCAGCAAATTGTGCAAGTACTCACCAATCTATTACGCAACGCAGCGCAAGCACCAGACGTTAGCTGTATACGCCTTAGCGCCAAGCAATACACTGAAGAGTTAACGCTCTGGGTGGAAGATGACGGGCCGGGCATTCCAGCATCGCATCATCAGCAAGTATTTGATCCTTTCTTTACAACCAAACCGGTGGGCCAAGGCAGTGGCTTAGGGCTCTCCATGGTGCATCGCATTATTAACGACCACGGCGGGACGATTGGCGTATTTGATAGCGGCCTTGGCGGCGCTGGATTCGAGATTACGCTCCCCCTTAGTGAAACCGCATCCGCTTGAGGAAAACGTTTGTGACCCATCAGGAACACCTTTTACCTTTATTGGTAGTGGAAGATGACGCCGCTATACGTGAGTTATTAGAAGAAGAGCTCAACGACGCGGGCTATGACACGCTAGGCGTTCCCAGTGCCGAAGACGCCTTGGCGCTACTAAGCCATACAGCTGTGGCGATGATGATTACGGATGTACGTCTTCCAGGAATGACCGGCATTCAGCTACTTCAGCAACTGCGTCAAAGCGGCAGCGAGCTGGGCATTATTGTCATCACTGCCTTTGGCACCATTGACCAAGCCGTCGAGGCGCTAAAGCTGGGTGCCGACGACTTTCTAACTAAACCATTGGATTTAGATGCCATTCGCGAGGCAGTCTTCCGTGTCCTAGAGCGCCAGCGCTTGTCTCTCTCCCACGATACTGAGTTGAGCCAGTTTCACGGCATTATCGGAAAAAGCTCAGCAATGCAGTCTCTGTTTCATGATGCATCTCGGCTGGCTAAAAGCGATGCGCCTATTTTGATTCTGGGCGAAAGCGGTACCGGTAAAGAGCTATTAGCTCGCGCTATCCATCAAGAAAGCAAACGCCACGAAGCACCCTTTGTGCCTGTTAACTGTGCCAGCATTCCTGCTGATCTAATGGAAAGTGAATTTTTTGGCCATGTAAAAGGGGCATTCACCGGGGCTAACGAAGCGCGCCGGGGTCTGTTTCATAGCGCTCAAGGCGGCAGCCTGTTTTTGGATGAGATTGGCGAAATGCCGGTTAATCTTCAAGCCAAACTGCTGCGCGCGCTACAAGAAAAGACGGTACGACCCGTTGGCGGCGAGCGTGAGGAGCCGGTAGATGTTCGCATCATTGCCGCAACCCATCGCAATCTTGAAAAAGAGATCGAACAAGAGAACTTTCGCAGTGACTTGTTCTATCGCCTTGAGACGTTCTCTCTGCGCATTCCTCCACTGCGTGAGCGTGGCACCGATATAGAGCATCTTGTATTTGCATTAATCGACAAACACGCCGAAGCGCAAAGTAAGCAGATTGAACAAATCGAGCCCGAAGCGCTAAATAGCCTGTTGAACTACACCTACCCCGGCAACGTACGCGAGCTGGAAAACGCCATTATGCGAGCCGTAACGCTGAGCGAAGAAGGCATACTGCAGCACCAAGATTTGCCAGAGCGTTTACGCGAACAGGCTAGCCAACATAACGGCTCGGAAATAACGCCGACACTTACTGGTGAAGTGTTACCTGGCACTCAAGTGCCAGCACCTGCACCTACCCGCTGGCCCAGCCTCGAAGAAGTAGAAAAGCGCTACATACGCAAAGTGTTAGAGGCCACCGGCGGCAATAAACGGCGTACGGCTGAAGTGCTGGGTATTGCTCGACGAACGCTTTATCGTCGTTTGGAAGATAACGAGGAATAAATTAACGCAAATTGCCGGCCACTAACCAGTGAGACCGGCTATCTGTGTATATGCCGACAGGCTATACACCACATGCCAAACATGGGGCACACGCTGGATTAATGCCAGTCATTTAAGGCTGACTGGCATTACCCCCTAGCTCCATATGGCAAAGCGGCCATCTCCCAAAGCGTGCACCGCGCGTCATTTCCGAGTCACCACACCGTCATTTCCGAGCCACCACACCGTCATTCCCGAGTCACCGCACCGTCATTCCCGAGTGGGGTTATCGGGAATCCACCTTGACCTTGGCCTGCAGCAGCCCGAAACCCCAGCCCAACATGGATTCCCGCTAAGAGGGTGTTTACATAAAGAGCTATAATGATCGTTGTTACTAACTCTGAATCTGGAACAGCTATCATGGTACGCCGCAAGAAGGTTCAGCCTGAGCACTATCCGATCCTGTGTGAGATTGTCACCGACAAACCGATGGCAACGCTCGTTGAAATTCGCGATTCGTTTACTGCCAAGACCGGTATCTCATTGTATATAGAAACCTTAAGGATGGCGCTTAAGGAGGCGGGCATTACCCGGCATAAGGGAGTTCCCGAAAAATCTGGTGATCAACGTGATCAGCCACCCGAGGTAGAATCACCTCCTCGTTACGGCTATCAGGATCGTCACCGACAGCAGGCACCAGAACAGCGCTACCCAAGCTGCCTGACCGATGCAGAATGGGCATTGATTGCCGATATCTTCGATACCGATGGTCATCGTGGCAAGCCGCCTAGTTACCCCCGACGCTTACTGGTCGATGCTTGCTGTTATGTGGTCCGTAGTGGTTGTTCGTGGCGGATGTTGCCTCAAGACTTTCCACCTTGGCAAAACGTGTACCGTACCTTTCGGCGCTGGAGCGAGCAGGGCAAATTTGAGCAAATGAACGACCGATTGCGCGCTCAATGGCGAGAGCGCGAAGGGCGTGACAAGATGCCAAGCGCTGCTGTACTTGACGCCCAATCAACACGACATTCTCCCCAAGGTGGGGTCAGCGGCTATGATGCTGGCAAGAAGGTCAAAGGCCGGAAACGACACGTTCTTGTTGATACGCTAGGCCTTGTGTTGGCGGTGAGTGTGACGGCAGCAAGTGTGCAAGACCGAGATGGGGCGCACCCTGTTATGGCCAATGGAATCGAAAAGTATTCTGGGATATCAACAGTTTTTGTTGATAGTGGTTATGCAGGACGCTGTGCGCAGACGATCAACCAGCAGCATGGTGTTGAGGTAGAGGTCGTGCGTCATCCTGGCAATACTAATGTTGGCTGGTGGAAGACGCCCAACCAGCAAGACCTTTTCACGAAGCAACCGGATGCCAAGGGATTTACTATCCTGCCGAAAAGATGGGTCGTAGAGCGTACCCATGCATGGATCGAAAAGGCACGCCGACTGGTAATGCACCATGATCGAAGTATTCAGGTATCCGAAGCTTGGGTGTGGCTGGCGGCAAGCCGACAATTACTCAACCGATTAACTCACCCGTCCTGATATTTAGTAAACACCCTCTAAGGGCATGCGGGAATGACGAAGTGGTAGGGTCTGCGGGAATGACGAGGGCGACTCGGAGGGCTGGGGTCGAGTCATCGTCAGGCACTTATTAAACAATGCCAGTCAGCCTTAACTGACTGGTATTACCGTTAATTGGTGCCGTTTTCGATAGTGCCTCCCTCCCGTCAGCGAGGTAAGCCTCGTATTATTTGCTCAGGTAAGCGTTGAGCATCCATACGGTTTTTTCCTGCTCGCGAATATAGTCGCCGGCTTGTGCTGCGGTACCTTCATCGTCAGCGTCCGACGCAATTGCCAGCAATTCCCGCTGTAATTCAATCAGTGTTTGATAACCTGTGAGTACGCCTTTCACGCAGGTTTGACCATCATGAACGTCTTTATCTTCTTCAATGCGCGAAATCTTCACATAGTCGCTATACGCATGAATAGGCTTGTGGCCTAACGTCAAAATACGCTCTGCCACTTCATCTACTTTGGTAAGTAAGTCGGTATAAAACTCTTCAAATTTTGCGTGTAGCTCAAAGAAGTCGCTACCTCGAACGTTCCAGTGGTAGCCACGAACGTTCATATAGAAAATCTGATAATTGGCCAGCAGGTGATTAAGTTTCTCGGCGAGTTGGCTTGCGCTGCCTTCGTGTAAGCCAATGCTATTTGTATCACTCATGTAGTGCTCCTCCATGGTTGCAACCGCTCTGAAAACAGTACGGTCATCAAATCGTTCGATTTAGCTTAAGACGCTTAGCAAGCGTTGCAAAACAAGTTTTTTGCATCGCGGCAATAGCGTCATACCATTACCTTGGCGGTGAGCTGGCGACGGCTGACTCATCGCTTACGCAACATAGTACAGGTCTGATATACCGTCGAATGTATGCCTAATAAAAGAGATGTAGGCGCCTAGGGTGTTTTTCAAGGGGCATATTTTTCACGCGTTGGCTGGCTGACCCGTTTATCGAGCGAGCCAAAGCCTTGCAATGCTCTCACAGCGGTCAGCGAGTAGCTCTGCGGTGCGTGGTAAAGCATCTTCAAGTGTCATCGGGCCGTCGGCAAGGGCAAACGCAGCGGTAACGCCTTCTTCTAGGCAGGCCTGCCACCCTTCACCCAGGCTACCGGCCAGTACGATGACCGGCTTGCCGTGGCGTTTGGCGGTACGGGAAACGCCAATAGGCGTTTTACCCGAAAGGCTTTGGCCATCTAGGCGACCTTCTCCGGTAATCACTACGTCAATATCAGGAAGCAGGCTGGGTAGCTTGGCCTGCTGCATCATTATCTCAATGCCGGGCGTGAGGGTGGCGTTCAGAAAGCTGCGAGCGGCAAACCCCATACCACCCGCAGCCCCCGCGCCGGCTAATTCTTTTTCATCGCGACCCAGCACCTGGGCGCTTAGCTCGGCAAAGTGGCCAATAGCGCGATCAAGCGTGGCAATATCGTCAGGTGATGCGCCTTTTTGTGGACCAAAAACAGCGCTCGCCCCACGTGATCCTAGTAGCGGGTTATCTACATCCACGGCGGCTTCAACTTCTAAGCTGTTTAAACGAGGGTCTAGCGTGGAAAGGTCTAGCGTTGCAAGCTGCTGGAGTGCTGCGCCACCGGGGGGGAGCGAGTTACCGTGCTTATCTAATAACTTGGCTCCCAGTGCTTGGAGCATGCCTGCGCCTGCGTCGTTGGTGGCACTGCCACCTAAAAAAAGCAGCGCCTTCGTGGCACCAGCATCAAGCGCCGCATGAAATAACTCCCCGACGCCGTAAGTGGTGGTATGTAGGGCATTACGTTGTTGAGGGGATAGATGCTGCAGCCCACTGGCTTCTGCTAGTTCGATAAACGCGGTACGCTGCTCGCTAAGCCAGCCCCAGGATGCTTGACGCGGCCGCCCCAAGGCATCTTGTACCGTAAGTTGACGTCGCTCGGCATGGGTGGCGGCAATCAGCGCATCCAAGCTGCCTTCGCCGCCGTCAGCAAGCGGACAAAGGTGGATCGTGGCGGTTGGCGCAGCCCGCTGAATACCATCGGCCATGGCGCTTGCTGCTTGTTCAGCGCTAAGCGCATCTTTAAAACTATCGGGGCAAAGCAGAACATTCATCGCACAACCTCCCTAACGCGTTGTCATAATTGTTTATCGTGGTTTTTTATCATTTATCTTAATGAATGGCTGCTGGCGAGCTTAGCGCGGCGTTCGATGACACACCAGCCGCATCTGAGGCGAGAGGATCACCCATGAAGGCAATACTACCGATTAGCATGACGTGCTTATTGATACTGACAGGCTGCCAAGCAGTGCCAGAGCGTCTTCCTCAAGCAGAGCCAGCGCCTTCTGCAGCCTGCTACTTTCCCTCTGGGCCGTCTGGCCAAACGGCATCGCCATTGGAGGTGGTGACGCAAAGTATTGACGTATTGGAAGCATGGGGGTTTGAGCTTGAAGCGACCGACACCGATTTAGGTTTGGTGACCGCTAGTCGACAGCGAGATTTGATTGGCTACTACGACCCTTATGATAACGACTTTGGGTATGGGCGAAACATGCGGGTATTTGGTGGCTTTGGTTTGGGGCGTGGTGGTTCCAGCATTGGTCTGGGGATTGGTAGTGGATTTGGAGGCGGTTTCCGCCATCAACCTGTTGAAATAGAGCGGGTGTCGCTACTGGCACGCGATGGTCATATTCGGCTTTCCCGAGATATTCGGCGCTTTGACCACTTAGGGGATCTGCGTGAATCTTACAGCGCTAGCAATGATGATTTTTGTCAACGTTTCCAAACTGCGTTTGAGCAAACGGTAGCTACCCCGAGGGCGTTATGAAATCACTACGTAAGCACTTTTTAACGGCCACCGCAGTTCTCATGATCATTATGCTGGCAGGCTGTGCCTCTACGCAGCCACTAGAGCCGCGAGAACTACGTTACAACGCTTCCCCAGAGCAAACGTTCCGCGAAGCCATTGAGTTAATGATGGAGCAAGGCTATGTCGTTCGGCACGCTGATTTAGCGCTAGGGCGCGCAGATGCAACGTTAGCCCGTTGGCCAGAGTATCGCTTGCAACTGCAGGTAAGTGAGGTGCCTGGTGGCAGCCGTGTCAGCCTGTCGGCGTTGCGTGGGAATCAGCCGCTGCCACCGTATGTATTAGATCCCTGGCTGGTTGAGCTGCAACATAAATTAGGAGAGTTGCCGTGACAGGCGTATTCCCCCTGCTAGGTAACTCACTGAATAAACTCCGCAGTTACTGGGTAGTGCTGGCAATAGGCGTTTGTAGCACGCTAAACAGTAGCCTTGTGTTGGCCCACCCCCATGGATGGATTGATCTCAGCGTGAGGGTGATAACAAACGATGAGGGGGTCGCAACAGGGCTTCATCAAACATGGCGAATGGACCCCTTTTACAGTTTGGTGGTGTTCGAAGAGTTACAGCAGGTTCAAGGCAGCAACTTGCAAGAGGGACTTGACCAGCTAGGCAGCGACATCCGCGATAACCTGTCGCAGCAGCACTACTTTACGGAGGTTCGTGTGAATGGCGAACCGCAAGCGCTGGGTGAAGTGTCTGAATACACGGCGTTGGAGCGCAATGGTCGCTTAACCTTTATGTTTGTTCTGCCGTTAGCAACGCCTCAGCCATTGGCCGGGCGAATACTGGAGTATCAGGTCTTTGACCCAACCTACTATATCGAAGTGGTGCACGAAGAAGAGGACGGGGCACCCTCTGAGCAGGCGCTGATTCTCTATGGTGAGCCCGACTGCCGTTTAAGCGTGCTACCTGCTGACCCTGATCCCGAGCTCGTTATGCAAGCAGCGCTGTTAGATGTGGATGAAACGGGAGAGTCAGGATTGGGCCGCCATTTTGCAGAAACGGGGCGGATTGAATGCGACTAGCGGAAAACCTGGAAGGTCGTGTATAAAGTGTTACTTTATAACTTTCCGGCGGAGGGGCAATGCCTTTAACGCGGCAACAACTGTTATGGGGAGCGCTTACCGTGTCGGGGGCGCTGCTGTTGGTCTTCATCGTACAGGCTAATTTGCAGGGGGTAAGCCTTCAATTGCTGGCTTGGCAGCGAGATTTACATCGCACCCTGACGCTTGCTATTACCGAACTCTCTCGTACGCCTTCTAGCAACACTTGGCTAACGCTGCTAGGGGTAAGTTTTGCTTATGGCGTTTTTCATGCCGCGGGGCCTGGGCATGGCAAAGCGGTATTAGCGACGTATTTAGCGTCTCACGGTGGGGCCACCCGTCGCGCCTTGGGGCTCTCTTTTGCGGCAGCTCTGCTGCAGGGGGGAACGGCGATTGCCATGGTGGCAGTGCTCGTACATGGGCTAGGCTGGGTGACCCGTCAGGCGATGGGCAGCGTGGTTTGGGTAGAGCAAGCCAGCTTTATATTAGTGGCACTGTTAGGTGGTTGGTTATGCTGGCGGGCGATAAAACAATTGCGTCACGCTTACTCAGTCCGCGCTAGTGATGCTGCTGGCCACAGCCACAGCCACA
>NZ_JABUZF010000168.1:23986-24203 GCF_014897885.1 Halomonas sp. 3D7M
GGGGCTCATCATATCGAGCCTCAACAAGCGCTCGACTGGCGCACAGCGCTGATGACAGTTGGAGCGATTGGAATGCGTCCGTGCACTGGGGCAGTGCTTATGCTGGGGGCTGCTAGCCTGCTTGGACAGTTTTACGTCGGTGTCGCTTCGGTGCTTGCCATGTCGCTTGGTACCGGTATTACTGTTTCTGTGCTGGCGCTGGCAAGCATTGTGGCTC